>JANNPR010000074.1:0-3286 GCA_031400345.1 Planctomycetota bacterium
AGCGGCCCGCCCACCAATCCCCCGACCGTCACAATTACGTCGGTGCCGGGGTCCGTCAATGAAATGCAAGTTTTTACGTTCGGTGGAACGTTCACCTGGGCCTATTATCTCGATGTGAAATCGGTGGGCAGCGAGTTTCACATGATTGGGGGGACGTTTCCGGGCGGCATGTCGGGAAATTGGACCGTGACCGGCTACTTCAGGGATGATAATGGGTCGAATACGTCCAGCGACGTTCGCACGATCAAGATCGAAGTGGGCAACGCCACCTTGTTTAAGGGAATCGTTTACACTTCGACGACCGTGGTTAACCTCCCGCCGTCTTCCATCCAAGTCGTTTCCGAGGCAGAGGGATTCGACGAGGGGCAAGAGGCAACCATCTCTGTCTTCGCGCTCGGCGGATACAACGCGTACACAAATTCCCCGGCGTCCGACACGTATGGTTGGACCATTAATTGGGGAGACGGACACACCGAGACAATCGAACCCCCACCCGACGTTCCGTCACCACAATCGGGACTGCTCTTCCTTTCACCCGGGGCTACGGCTCCTCTACCCCCCAATCCTCCTCTGACCGTTCCCACCTGGAATGTTGGAGGATTTGGCGCGCAACACATTTACCTGGACGACGATCCGACTGGGACTCCCCAGGACTATTACACCGTGCATGTCACCCTCACGGACGATGACACGGGAAGCGCTTCCGGTTCGGGGCCTGTTCTGATCAAGAATGTCAAGCCCCAGGTTTTTATTACCGGTGTTGCAGCCAATGAAAATACCCCACCGACTCCCGATGGCGATACATTCCCCTGGATCATCGAAGAAGGAGAAGGATTCAAAGTATTCGGGTCCATTCATGACCAGGGCATTCTCGATACTCATGACGGGGTCATCAAAGTCGACGTCAACCTCGATGGTGATTTTGACGACCCGGGAGAGGGGGCAACGCCCATTATCGTGGCTGCGACGGGTACTCCTGGCTATTGGACATTTGAAGGAGTTTCGCCAATCTTACTGGATGACGGTCCCTCTGGTCCCTGGGAAAGCAACCATACGAAATTTGACAGCATACCGTTTCGGGTGGAAGTCTATGACGACGACATGACCCGCGCGCCTTCGGGGGCGCCGGTCATTGCAAGTAGTCAAGCGACGGTTGCGAATGTTCCGCCTAAGATTCAGCAGGCCGTGGGCACGGTCACCAGTTACGACCAGAATGGATTCCCTCTTTCGATGCACGCTGATGTGTCCTGGACGGACGTCGGCGTATTGGACTGGCACAAGATCACGGTTCAATTTGCCAATGGCACGATGATGCAGCCAGAGCCGGCTCCCCTCCCTGCCGGCCAGAACAGCTTTGATTTCGATACCCCGATTGCCAATCCGCAGGGACAGGTGTTAGTCCCGCTCAAAGTGACCGTGCTGGATGACGACCAAGGGGTAGACGAGGTCTTTATCTATCCCTCGGGAGATGTGCGTATGTGGGTGATCGACGCTTACGCGAGCGAAACACCGGCCCCGGGAGCTGTCAGCGACGACGGCGAAATCGTTTTTGCGCTCCCGGAAGGACAAACGGCTCCAGGTACAGGCGGTGGAGGCGGCATCAGTGTTTTCTTCACGCTGAATCAGCCTGTGGATCCCTCGAACCCCGATCCCAGTTTTGCACAAGCCGGTGTGGATTACACGATGCAAGGGGCAACGCAGTCCGCCAGTTTTCCGGACCTCTGGCACACCCTGATTGCACCCGGGCAAGCCAGCGCGACGATCCGCATCATTCCCGTGGAGAACGACCAGCTTGTCGAATGGGACGAGAAGGTCAGCGTCCGCTTTGGTGCGACCCGGCAGGACATCACGATTTTCGACAAGGATGGATTTGGGGGTCTTCAAAACCGCAACCTGGACCGCGACAGCACGTCGCTCAGTCGCGATACCGTGGGAAGCGGCACTGTCGATGTGGACCTTTACGAAGGCCAGGTTGTCTTCGGGGTCGGTTCTCCCGGGGCGGTGGGCCTGACGTACCGCGGGGATGATAATCTTCAGCCCCTCCTCCCCGTCGAATGGCAGCTGCCGACGGTCGGGACGGGCCAGCAGTCGCCGCCAACTTCGCTCACGGCGACATCGACTTTTGGGGGACAGGCTGGCAGCGCCGTAACATTCAACGTCACCAGCGAAGTCACCCCCAGTTCTGAAAAACTCCGCTATATCGTGCCGGCCAGCACGTCCCTTTCCTCCTACCTGGATAGCGGCCACTACGACTATCACATTCAATTCACCGCCCGCTATTCAGCAGATGCCTGGACCCGCGTCCGCACCATTCGCGGGAGCACCGAGGTCGTCAACACCAAAGACGCTACCCACGGCTCCAGGGAGTTTGGCTCTGGCTGGAGACTGGACGAGCTGGACCGTCTCTATCCTGATGACGGGAACTCGACAAAGTTCACCGACAAGGGGCTGGCGGCGATTGGGGGGGAGGCGATTGTGCGGGGCGACAACACGTCCGCGTTCTTTCCGTCAACGATTGTCGATCAAACGATCGATAGCACGCCCGAATTCACCCTGCCTAGCGCGTGGCTTACCGGCACTTTTGGCAACTCCCAGACCTACAAGTACACGACTTCAACGGACAAGTCCAAATGGACCATCGGGAGCTTGGAAGAGGAACAGCAGTATCAAGTCTTCGCGACCTGGGTTCCCGGCCCGGCCCGGACGGCATTGGCCAGCTACGTCGTGAAAGATCAAGAAGTTGGAACCGACGACGTGTCCAAGACGGTCACGGTGGACCAGCGCTATACGCCCGGTGAAGTGGAGGCCAGCGGGCAGAAATGGCGGAGCCTGGGATTCTTCACCCCCGGCTCCGACGGCGAGTTGAACGTTGAGCTCACAGGTCCCGATGGCACGGTTTCAGGAATCACCACCGTCGCTCAGTCGATCATGGTGGTCAAAGTCTGGAGCTTCAACCAGGTTCCCGTGGGGAGCTTTTCGGCACTGGCATACGAAAACAGCTCGGCCGCGGGAGGCGCCAAACGCTTCGTGCTCAAGGACAAATTCGGGGGCTCCGCCGAGTTCGATGGCCAGGGACTCCTGCAGCGGCGCGAGGACCGCAACGACAATGTCACCACGTACGAATATACGGACGCGGATGGGGACACCCTGATCGACGAGCTGGAGAAGATCACCCGCCAGGGAGGCCTGGCGACCACTTTCCATTACGACGCCAATCATTTCTTGCAGGACATCGAAGACTTTTCGGGCCGCAAGATGGACTACACGATCACCTCCGGCGGCACGC
>JANNPR010000078.1:0-2509 GCA_031400345.1 Planctomycetota bacterium
CGCAGACACGACGTGCTGTATTGGGAACTAGGAAAACAACAAGGAGTTCGCGCCGGCAAATGGAAACTGGTTCGTACATCCGTACCCAAACCCAAAGAATTTCAGGAGGAACTGTTCGATCTAGAGAGCGATCCAGGCGAGCAGCGAAACCTAAAAGAAAGCCACTCGAAAGATTTGCAGCGAATGCTTGTCGTTGCCCGGCAAGCACGAACTAAGAACGACGATTTCCCTTCACCATTTGATCAAGGGCAGCCAGGAAATGGTGAATAAACTGGGGGTCGAAAATCGCCGTTTTCGGTCACTATTTGCAAGCCGCCGGCAACTAACTATTTCTTTGCTACGCGCGGAACAGGCGCTGCGGCGTTCTGCGACAAGCGTGCCAAGTGTCCCTCGATCAACCGCTTCGTGTCACCGGTGGCGCGCCGGCTGGCCATTTGATAATAGATTTTTGCCACGCCCGGTTTACTGTTGCTCTCTGCTTGCTGTCCGCGAATCAAGTAATCAGACGCTTCGGCCGCGCGTTGTTTCTGTTCTAAGCCTACCTGCCGTTCCATTGCTTTCATGTCGTTTGAAACCAGTCTGGGTGCATTCGAATTCTGGTTGGTCAAATCCGTTGGTCGCCTGGATATATGTTGGGAAAGAAAAGCGGCCTTTCTCGCAATCGGATCATCTCGCGAAGCGGCAGCATCTTCCAAAATGGCTCTATCAATTTCGGTATGATCGATAATCGTAGCGCTGGCCCACGCCGACGACGAACTCACGCTCTTACCAATTCCCTGATTGGTAAACAACCGACCCGCTCCCGGTATCTTGCTAAACCCGGGAACGCCGAATGTGTCACTTCCCATCGATACTCGATCGACTCCACCGAGAAATGCCGATCCACGATCAGGCACAACTACCGTCGTGCCGATGCTGAAGATTTGCACAGTCGGCAATTGGACAGTCTGTGCAAAGACCGCCGAGTTCAATGCAAAGATTAGCAGCAGAAACGTAATCGCGCTTCGCTTCATGGTCCCGCTCCCGTTTTAACCCGAACCTGTTTCCGTTATGAGTAGCTTAGCAAACTGTGGTCATTGAAATCAACGAAATCTTGTAGTGGTGGGCAAGCGAAGGGCCCGCCCACCAACCTAATTTATCGGTCGGATCCGTCGTTATTCGTGGGCCCGCGCTCGCTGGGCGATCCTGTCACCCCCTAGCAAGAGAAAACTGCTTGCGCAGTTTGCCATGTCTCACCAATTTGCCACTGACTCGACTGGGCAAACTTCCTCGAATTTCTTAATATCCCACTGCGGCTAACCGGACTTACGGCGGGCCGTTTGACAGATGCCATTTTGTATCGCTAACTCAGTTCAAGACATGTTGGACACATCCAAACTCAAGCGCGCGGTTCTTTGCGGATTGATGTTGCTTATCGCCGCCAGTAACACCGGTTGTCGATCTGCTCCGGTCACGGGTCGGCGACAATTATCGTTGCTGCCCGAACAACAAGAGGTCTTGATGGGTGCATCGGCCTATCAGGAGGTCATCGCAACGGAAAAACAGTCGACCAACCCGCAATATGTCGACCTAGTCAACCGAGTCGGTCAACGTATTGCTGCTGTATCCGGTCGTCCCGATTACCAGTGGGAATTTCGGGTGCTGGCTTCGCCACAGCAAAACGCTTTCTGTTTGCCAGGTGGGAAAGTGGCCGTTTACGAAGGCATTTTGCCGATATGCGAGAACGAGGCCGGATTAGCAGTGGTGATGTCGCACGAGATCGGTCACGCATTGGCACGGCACGGTGGCGAACGAATAAGTCAAGGATATGCGGTGGAAGGTGTCCGAAAGGCAATGGCTTATGTGACTCAAACGCAACAGCAGCACCAACGTGACTTGGTGATGCGCGCCTATGGAGCCGCTTCCCATTATGGTGTGATTTTGCCCTATAGCCGCACCCATGAGACTGAAGCGGATCACATCGGATTGATGATGATGGCTAAGGCTGGTTACGATCCGCAGGAGGCCCCACGGTTCTGGAACCGATTCGCGGCCAGCAACAGTGGACCGAAGCAACCCGAATTTGCTTCGACTCATCCCAACGACGAACATCGGGCTCAGCAATTAGCGCAATTGCTTCCGGAGGCTCAACGATATTACGAGAGCGTCGTGGTAAAACTTGGTCAGGGAGAGTCTATCCCGGGTATTAACGGAATGGCGAATACCGAGTCCCTAGCTCAGCATCCCGAAGCTCATCGCGCAGACGTCCTGCAACCCGCGACTGCGGCCGGATACTCTGCCGGACCTGCCGTAAATCTGGCGCCATCCGGTGCATCGAAGAATGAAGGTTGGATGCCCGCGCGACGACGATGAATACTGGCAGCGATTAAGTAACGAACGCTGTGACTTCCGCTTCCCCCCACGGTGTAGCAAGTTTTTCGCCGGAACGAGCGAACTGCCGGTGGACGTACGCCATTGCAAACGGCGCTTGCCACCGTGGCGACCAGACTCGCGAAGTCAGTCGGGCAAC
>JANNPR010000108.1:0-2276 GCA_031400345.1 Planctomycetota bacterium
AAACAGAAACCGCAGAGAAGCAGCGTATCGAAGAGGACCGCAAATCCGGGCGTCGTCGCCGTTACCAATGGGATTTTGATCCTCATATGGATCTCTTTGAAGCAACACTCGACGGCCAGATCGTACGTCGCCTAACTGAAAGTCCTGGATATGACGCGGAAGGGGCCTATTCAACCGACGGTAGTAAGATCGCATTTTGCAGCAGTCGAGATGGTGATGCAGACATTTATCTGATGAATGCAGATGGCACCGAGGTCCGGCAATTGACGAATTCTCCCGGCTACGACGGGGGGCCTTTTATCTCGCCCGACGGCAAATGGGTGGTGTTTCGCAGTGACCGAAAGAAGGCAGAGTATCTACAGCTCTACGTCATCAGCATCGACGGCAAAAACGAAACGGTGCTGACCGATAACGAAGGAGTCAATTGGGGCCCGTACTGGCATCCGAAGACACCGAATTTGATTTGGTCGGGAGCCGACCATTCCGTCCCCGATGCTCGCCCAAACTATGATCTCTGGTGGATGTCCTATGAAGTTCAGGCTGGCCATTTCGCCCCGGGAAAGGTAACGCGAGTCACAACTTTTTCGGGTGCAGACGTGCTTCCAGTCTTTTCACCGGATGGTGCTCGTTTGATGTGGACTAGCACTCGCTCTGCCGATCAAACAAGCCAATTGTTCTTAGCGGATATCGAAATCCCGAACGAAAAGCCGTAAATCATGTCGCTCGACGAGAGTGAATTGACAACGCCGCAGGTCCGCTCGTGTGGAGTGATCGTATTTCGCCGGGATCCTGAATTGTCATTTCTCTTGATGAAGCATCCGACGAGATGGGACCTACCTAAAGGGCATGTGGATCCCGGCGAGACCGACACCGAATGCGCTTTGCGCGAGCTTCAAGAAGAAACGGGGATCAATGCGATTGATATCGAGCTTGATCCCCAGTTCCTTTTCCAAACCCACTACGATGTGAATGACCGTCGCTTTCCTGGGCAGGTCGCTCACAAAACTCTAGTCATGTTTCTTGGTTGGGTAAAACGGGACGTGGACATCACGGCCACCGAGCACATAGGGCACGCTTGGTTTTCGTGGCAACCACCGAATCGAATTCAGAACCAGACCATCGACCTGTTATTGGCAGATGTGGAACGGCATTTGTCCAACTCTGCAGAGCCATGATCGCATTGCCACAGAGTGCGCGGCTTTGAGTAGCCAGGGGCCTTAGCGGATGCGTAGTACTCGACAGGTTTCCTCGTAACATATTTCCAAATCGAGCGACACCGCCAGATCTTCCGTGAGCCAGATCGGGAGCGTCGGGAGTTTTTGTCCGACGATGAGAGGATACGCCCAGGTTTCGAAAATTGGTTTCTCACGGACTTTGCGGCCTCGGCAGGTTACCGCGTAGGTCGCTGGAGGCCTTGGGGCGAAAGCGGGGTCCGTCTGGCCGATCAGCTCGAGCAGGTCGCAATAGAGGTTGAAGTGCCGGGTGGTGACCAGATCGACGATCGAGACACGGACTCGATTTTGCAGCAAGGCGGCACACTTCGCGACGAACGCCTGGCGATTCTCGGGGCGGTTCTTGTTGGCCGGGCTGACGATTTCCACAGCGGCGACCAGCTGACGCCCCCGGCTCTGATCGTACACGAGAACCTCGTAATCATACTGTTCGGTGAGATCGGCATCGACCACCAACGTAGGTTGAGGCGGCGCCCACGCCGCGGTTGCCACGCTCGCCGAGCCGCTGACGGCAGTCGTTCTTGGTGTCGAGTTCTCATCGCCTTCGTACGCGCAAACATCGATCTCGAAATAGGTGCCGAGATGAACCCGAGGTTCGGCGGTGAAATCCTCGGGCAGCACCTTGGATAGTTCTTGTACCATCGTCATGGGCCAGCCACCGTGGAAACCCTCCCACGACGACTTGGTCCAGATCGACGGTCGAAAATGGTCGCGTAACGGCATGGCGGCAAACTCCTATCCGCCAGTTTATCGCCCGCCGGCTGTATGGACAATGAAGAATCCCTCTTGTCCGTCGTACTGTCGTTAACGGCCCACAAGTGCACTCCGTCGGTAACTATGTCCCGGAGAGACTCATCGCCAGTGATTCAGGACGATCAGTTCATCCGCAATGGGAACGTTGGCGGACAGGAGATTTTCGATGGCCCGGACGACGCCGCGGGGCGTCATATCCCGCTTGGGATTGTTGTCGCGGCGAACGACGAAGATGCCAGGATGGTGCCCCTGGGCTTCAAGGATCAGGTCGTGAACGAGGGACGCGAATTC
>JANNPR010000146.1:0-1186 GCA_031400345.1 Planctomycetota bacterium
GGCGTGTCCGAGCGACATAAACCTCCAGGCATTTTTTCCCCTGAACCCTGAACCCTGAACCCTGAACCCTGAAACCTGAACCCTGAACCCTGAAACCTGAAACCTGAAACCTGAACCCTGAAACCTATATGACAATGACTCTAGATGAAGATATTGCGTCGACTGAGAGTGAGCGTCCAGTGAAGCGGGAATCCGCAGGCAAAACGATGGAGGGCGTTGAGCTCTTGCCTGCGACAACTTCGGACCAACTGGTCCAGTTGTTCAAACTTTTGTCCGACGATACTCGGCTGCAAATTTTGCATATCTTGCGACAGCGTCACGAAGTGAATGTGTTAACACTATGTAAGCTGCTCGGTTTACGGCAGCCATCTGTCAGTCATCATTTGTCGCTTTTGCGTGTGCACAGATTGATCGGCATGCGACGCGACGGCAAGCACAACTACTATCGGATTCACCCAGAGCGCATCGCCGAGCTAGTAGATCTTTTCGCAGCGCCTTTACCTGGCGGCTCGCGTGGCATCCAGCTCGGGGCCGATTGGAGCTACGAGTTATTATTGAATCGAAGACCGGAAACCGGAGAGGGCCGTTTAGCCGCTGCGATCGATTAGATCGTTTAACTTCGAGCCGCAGGCGACGACTCCCACATCAAAGTACACCACCCTCGTATTCGCGCCCAAGGCCCAGCCGTAAAGAAGATTATAAGGGCGAGCGCGTAACCGCGAACGACGCCCTGGGTATCTGAAACGATCCGATCATGGGCCGAGAAACAAAGTTCCTAAACGGGCGGCGGTCAAACGGGGCCGAAACAAAACGCGCTAAGAGGGTGGGTGGAGCTGTCTCAGCCACTCTTCCAGCGTGACCCAGTTCCAAAACTGTGCTCGATTGATATTCCCGCCCCGGCAATATTGGTCGTATGCGGATCGCAGCTTATCTGGCAGTATGTAACCAAGGTCCGCCGAGATCGGGTTTCGAAGGAATTCGAGGATTCTGGGACGCTCCTTCTCACGGAGACCAAGGTCAAAATAGTATTCGTAGCGTCCCTTGTCGCGTCGGTTCACAATGGCTTCCGGCAACAGACCCGCGAGCGCACGACGAAGGGGTGCTTTCACGCGGCCATCTTCACCAAACCGAAATGGTGGCACGCTTAGCGCCCATTCAAACAGCCGCCGATCCAAAAAAGGATGCC
>JANNPR010000172.1:0-2526 GCA_031400345.1 Planctomycetota bacterium
GGATATCCCGTACAGGGGCTCGCGCCGGCTCACGCCTGCGTTCGCCCCTGGCTACCGACTACTTCGACTGTCCTAAGTTCCTTGCCTAGCGGAATCCCCAAGCCGGAAAGAAGATCGGGAACACTAATCTTCGCTAATCGAAATGATGGGGATACGATTTAAGATAGAAGAGGCGGTTGGGTGGGCCAAGTCCCGCGTTGCTCAGCACTGGCCTGCCGCCGAGACAATCTTTGCGGAACATCAAAGCGAACTCCGGCGGCTGCCAGTGGCACCCTTCACCCTTCACCCTTCACCCTTCACCCTTCACCCTTCACGCTCCACCCTTCACCCTTGACGAAAAAAAGCCGCAGAGTGGGTTCTCTGCAGCTCTTTAAGAGGCGCCGCCCGGATTTGAACCGGGGTATGGTGGATTTGCAATCCACTGCCTTAGCCACTTGGCTACGGCGCCGATGTCCCGCAGGTTAGAAAATCGTTCCCATCCGGTCAAGAGGAAGAGTCAGGAAACCTTGACTACCCTTCAGATCGCCGTCTATTCGGGAAATGAGGTCGAAACTCCCGATGCGTAGGGCCAAACAGCTTTCCCTAGCGGACCAGGCGTTATCCAAATTGAGTATCTACAGGCGATCCCCAACACCATACGATTAAAGGTGTGCCAGCTTGATGGCACTCCGAACGGCCGATAGCGGTTATTGATTTCGCCTTCAAGGTTCGCCCACACCACAGGGTCGCTGCGGTCGCCGCCACTTAGGTTTGCGGTGTATTCTCAACGAAAGGACTCGGTAATGTCGCTCTGGAGTTGGACAGTTGCTAAGCTTCGGGGTTGGAAACTGGAAGAATACGCCGAGGATATCGCCATCCATGCGCTGGAAACCGTTTGGCGAAAAGTTGCTCACCGAGTCGGAACAATGAACTTGGCCGAAGCACGTGGGTATATTCGTGCCAGAGCGGGCGTGGTTCTCACCCAAGAAGCCGATTCGATGATCTGCCGAACGACACAGCTACATAGCCATCGTACAAGACTTATTCATCTGGCTTCGGACATGCTAATCAATCGTTTGGAACGCCGTGTGTTTGAAGCCCAGCGGGTGGTCCTGCCGCGACGACGAGCCGCATAGACGGCCGGCAGCAGTTTGAACGCTCGTCCCTCGCGTTGTAGTAGGCACACTCCGAGGCCGTAACGGCACACGGAGTGTGCCTACTACAATAGGGACGTGCCACCCAGTATTTATTCGGCATCGCATGACGAGGCACAAACCATGAAGCTCGGCTTTGTGAGCGCCATCTTTCCCGACCTGTCACTTAGCGAGGTGCTGCAATTCGCCGCAGATGCCGGTTACGACTGCGTGGAATTGATGTGTTGGCCCGTTAGCCAAGCCGAACGACGTTACGCCGGCGTTACCCATGTCGATGCCAGCGGTTTCACCGACTCGGATGCGCAAAACGTCAAGGATCTAGCCGCTCGTTACGGGGTCGCCATCAGTGGGCTAGGATACTATCCCAATCCACTGGCACCCGACGCCAACGAAGCCGCACGCAACGTGGAACATATTCGTAACGTCATCAAGGCCGCGTCCATGATCGGCGTGCCACAGATGAATAGCTTCGTGGGACGCGACTGGACCAAATCCATCGACGATAACTGGCCCCGTTTCCTGGAAACCTGGCAACCGATTATCAGCTATGCCGAACAACAAGGCGTACGCGTCGGCATCGAAAACTGCCCCATGCTTTTTTCCAAAGATGAATGGCCGGGCGGAAAGAATCTGGCAACCACTCCAGCCATCTGGCGACGCATGTTTCACGATATCCCCAGCCAGAACTTCGGCCTAAACTACGACCCTTCGCATATGGTCTGGCAACATATGGACTACATCCAACCCATACGCGAATTTGCTGACCGGCTATTTCATGTTCACGCGAAAGACGTCCGGCTCGATCAGGAACGACTAAACGACGTGGGAAGCCTGGCCCATCCACTCCAGTATCACACGCCCAAACTACCTGGTCTGGGCGAGGTCAACTGGGGTCGTTTCTTTTCCGTCCTCGCCGACGTCGGGTACAACGGACCTGTATGCGTGGAAGTCGAGGACCGAGCCTACGAGGGATCGTTGGAATTACGAAAAGCCTCGCTCCATCAGAGCATCAAGTACCTACGTAACTTTTGTACGTTTAAGAAGTAAGAAAACGCGTGGCAGAGTCTGCCAATGGGGTGGACGCAATGACGAAAGTGTGCCACTGGCAGCCGCTGGAGTGGACGCTGCGATGGGTTCACGCTCGTTCAGCGGCAAGACAGTGTGAGGTCACGTTTGATTTGGCATGCGGGATTGTCCGGCGGGACGGAGCTGAATGGGTTCAAGATAACTGGATTCAACGATACCAATTCGTGCAAAACTTGTTTAGGTTCACGCCGTTGGTGTTTTCCCATTCGCGCCAGTGCCGTACCCAGGCCGTTGGCCGTAATCCGACGTCTTCCCAAATTCAGCACTGGCTTGCCACCGAATTATCTCTTTTCGGAACTTAGAGCCA
>JANNPR010000176.1:0-3150 GCA_031400345.1 Planctomycetota bacterium
CTGATAGACCAACGTCGCCTCCGCAAAAATCCCACGCTCGAGGTAGATGCGATGATCGCGATCTTTGGTCGTCGCCAAAACAAGTTTGGCTTCGCTGAGGTATCCCGGATCGAGGTTCAGCGGCCTGGATTCCGGCAGGGAATGTGCCAGTTTGAATTCCTCTTCCCAATCGTTAGTCGTATGTTTCAGTTCGACTAGTTGAGCCGGATCGATGAGTTTTTCGAAGGCCCAAAGTGTTTTTCGCAGACCAGGCCCCATCGATCGTTCATAGAACTGAGTCTCGCAAAAATCAAATATCGGGCTAGTTAAGGCGATCGGTCCCCAGCATTCCGTCGCCCGGAGTTGGGCCCAATTCAAAGCTTGTTCATGACGGCTAAACGCGGCCATGATGAGCAACACCGGTCGGTGCGAATGAATTGCCCCCATAAGCGGTCCAGTTAATTGAGGTATTGAAACCTGAAGCGCAAGCGAAGGAAACCGCAGTAACTCCTTCGCGTGCGCGCATTGGTGTTGCGTTTTTGATTTCTCGCACTCGCACTCGTACTCGTACTCCTAGACCCTACTCGCCCTCATCCGTCCTCACTCGTTCTCGGCGAATCAGACTTGGGAGGGAGAGTACGAGTACGAGTACGAGTACAACGCGCAACATCCAAATTTGCGCGCCAGCTTCGATCATGGTCAATAGGCTTTGGCGAAAACTCCCCGACGGCGGCTCGGTTTGCCTGTAAAGATGCACCTACCGTCTTCTTCCTCGCCATCTAGCGGAAGACAGCGGATCGTCACCTTCAGTTCTTTTAGCAATTCATCCACCGATTTATCTTCCGCGAAGTGGCACATTGCAAATCCGCCGCTGATAACCGAGGGATCGTCATCCTTACTGGCGAAATATTCTCGGAATTCATCCAGACTGTTGATGCAGCAGGTATTCGCCTGGCGAAGTTCGAGCGCTTTACGGAACAAGTTGTTTTGAATCTCGTCCAAAATGCCGCCGGCGCGAGCTACAAATTCACCTCGAGCCATCGGCGATTTCTCACCCGTGTCGCGCCTGGCCACGAATACGGCACCCTTAGCGATGTCCTTGGGGCCAACTTCGACTCGCAATGGCACTCCCCGTTTAATATGTTGCCAGTTCTTTTCGCCTCCACGCAAGTCCCGATCGTCAATGGATGCTCGGATTGGTCCATCGTGAAACGTTTGCGATTCCAATTCCTTCTTCAGACTTTCGCAATAGGGAATAATCGTCGATCGCTCTTCATCGTTCCGATAGATCGGGAGAATGACTGCGTGTTTCGGAGCCAATCGCGGCGGGAGCACGAGGCCATCGTCATCGCTGTGAGTCATGATCAAGGCACCCACGAGTCTGGTAGATACGCCCCAAGACGTGGTCCAAGCAAAAACTTCCTGGCCACTCTGATCTTGGAATTTGATTTCTTGTGCACGCGAGAAATTCTGTCCCAGAAAGTGCGATGTTCCAGCCTGCAAGGCCTTACGATCTTGCATCATCGCTTCGATGGACAACGTCACAACGGCTCCCGGAAAGCGTTCTCCTGCGGTTTTTTCTCCCTTAATGACGGGCATTGCCATGTAGTTTTCAGCGAAGTCGGCATAAACGTGGAGCATCTTTGACGTTTCCTCCCGAGCCTCCAACTCCGTGGCATGCGCCGTATGTCCCTCCTGCCACAGAAACTCAGTCGTACGCAAAAACAATCGCGTTCGCATCTCCCAGCGAACGACATTGCACCACTGATTGATCAGTATTGGCAAATCGCGGTACGACTGGACCCACTTGGCGTACATCGCACCCACGATCGTTTCACTGGTGGGTCGAACGACTAAGGGCTCTTCGAGCGGACCGGCGGGAACTAAACCACCATCAGGGCCCGGTTCCAGGCGGTGATGCGTGACCACCGCAACTTCCTTGGCAAAGCCCTCAACGTGTTGCGCTTCTTTTTCCAAGAAACTAATCGGAATAAAGAGAGGGAAATAGGCGTTTTCGTGTCCCGTCTCCTTGAACATGCGGTCTAGAACTCGTTGCATATTTTCCCAAATCGACCAGCCCCAGGGCTTGATCACCATGCACCCGCGCACCGGTGAAGCTTCGGCCATGTCAGCCGCTTTAATCACCTGCTGATACCACTCGGGGTAGTCTTCTTCCCGTGTTGGGCTGATCGCATTCTTTGATGGTTTGGCCATAGGAGCGGTCCGAGTGTAGAAAAAAAGCGTTGGGCATTTTAGGACAGCAGTCGGTTAGGGGCTAGGAGGCAGTGGGCAGTGGAAGGTCGGCAGTCGGCAGTGGGCAGTCGGCAATCGGAATACGGAAGACGGGTGGCAGGAAAACGCCGAAGAAGTTGGTAGCATATCGACGACCGATGAATCTATTTGTTGCCTCCGACTGCCGACTGATTCTAACTTCAAGGAATACAACCATGGCGAAGAAAGATAAGAAAGACAAAAAGACAGCAAACAGAACCGGGCGGATCATCATGCGCACCGGTGAGGCTCTTGTAGAAGCAGAACCAGCATGGTCGGCAGCGGAGCCTGAAGTGGTAATTGGTGAACTTGATGGACCTGTGGGTTATGCGATCGCCAATTTGATTGGTGATCAAGTCAAAGGACACTCACGCGTTTTTGCAATTCTTAATAGTGACGTTCAAGTCAGACCGGCGACGGTAATGGTGAGCAAGGTCACCGTCAAAAGTAGCAAGTACACCAATATTCTGATGGGAACCGTTCAGGCGGGCATCGCCCACGGCGTCCTAGATGCGGTTCGAGCAGGGGACATTCCGGAGCGCAAGGTGAATGATCTCGGAATTATTGTTTCCGTGTGGCTCGATCCCAGCATTCTTGACGAAGACAAGGTCGACTTTGAATTGCTGTTCCGAACCAATCGTGAGGCCACGGCCAAGGCGATAGGCAAAGCAATGCGGCACGAGCCGACTATCCAATGGCTGCTCGAGAATCAGAACAGCGTGTCACACTATTTTCATGAAGTCGCGGTTAAGGAGAACAAGGATGAGCGGCGAAAGAGCTAAATACTCCGTTGTTCCCAAGCAGTCGGATGTACGGCCCATCAGACGCAGCTGAATTCCAGTAAATTCAGACATGGCGCAACTTACCGAGTTCCGGTGAGGTCGGCTTACCTACTTCCGG
>JANNPR010000178.1:0-4399 GCA_031400345.1 Planctomycetota bacterium
GATCAGCGAAGATTAGTGTTCCTTGCCCAATCAGGATCCAATGGTGCGCTAGGATTGGTCGTGCGAATTGATCGCTAGCGATTTTAAGTATCGAGACAACAAAGATTTTTCGTACGTTATGGAATTGGGACAGTCGAACTAATAACCGATGGCCTGAAAATGCATCCCAGGATGCGCGGACTTTTTTATTTACGTGGAAGGCAAACCTTTCAGACTCGGTCCACTACTCCTGAGGCTTTTTGTCTATGAAGCCGCGCGTTGCTTCGTACTCGGCGAAGTCGGAAACCTTCCAATGGCCCTCTATCTTTTGTAGTGTCAATACCACGAAACGAGGAACCGTCTGAACGGTCGCAAATTCGCGCAGCTCTCCGCTGACGACGACGTTGAATTCGGCAACCGCTTGGGGTGGATTGTGGTCGGTGTCCACTCGGATGTCGTGGACTCGCTTGATGTGCACGGTTGAGAAGGTGTAAAGCGGTAGTTGTTGTCGCGCTCTCTGGATTAAATCGACATGATCCGCGTCAATATGACGGACAATAGCCTCCACGTCGTTGGTCTGAACATCGTTGGCCATTTGGTACAGTTTGGCATCTACCGCCTCGCGGTCAGTCACAATCATTCGTTCGATGATCAAGAGTCCGACTGCCAATAGGGCGACTAATATGGCTGCATACAACAATTGCCTATATCCAGTTTGCACCCATCCGCCAGCCAGGATAGCGGTAAAGATCAGGCCGGTCACCGCGACTTGAACCGGGCTTTCCATTATCCAGTTCACGGTTGGATCTCCCGCTCATCGAATGTCGGTGTTTGAGGAGCGCGGCGAAAATGATTTAACCAGAGGCCAGCCCAGGCTGCGGCCAGAATTCCCGCAAGGATAATGTACAACGGCCGAAGCGTTATGACGGTCTCGTTCGTCTCTGACTCTTCCGGCGGTAGTTGCTTGCCACGCACTATCATAGCAGCCCGTTGGCGCTTCAAAGACTGGCTTTCGATTTGCGTCTGCCGACCGGCGTATCGCGGTCCCATAATGATCAGAGCAATCAACCCTGCTGTGGCAAATAAGTACAGCCAATACCAGGGAGACTCCGTTAGCGAACGTCGCGAGGAATTGCTGCTTGTGTTCATGATCCTCCATTAGAGTCGCTACGTGGGATAGGCATCCTGCCTGTCATGCACGCCAAAGAAACGGTGCCGATACATTGACAAACTGGAAGCTTATCCCGCAAAACTTAGACGCGGCGTCGACCGGTCTGCTCGGATGGACTACTGCCGAGACGCATCCTTATTCAACTTCGGAAATAGGGGTCCGCCGTACCGCGCTCCGGAACTAAGATATTCTTCAATGCGAAGCAGCTGATTGTACTTGGCCATGCGATCACTGCGCGAAGCTGAGCCCGTCTTAATCTGTCCGGTAGACATCGCTACTGCCAAATCCGCAATCGTCACGTCTTCAGTTTCACCGCTGCGATGGCTGGATATTGTTGAATATCCATTTCGTTGGGCCAGGCGAATGGCGTCAATGGTCTCGGTAAGCGTGCCGATTTGATTCACTTTGATCAGGATACTATTCGCGATCCCTTCTTGGATTCCTCGAGCAAGCCGGTCTGTGTTCGTCACAAATAGGTCGTCACCCACCAATTGGATCTTGTCACCAAGACGCTGAGTAAGCAATTTCCAGCCGTCCCAATCGTCCTCAGCACAGCCGTCCTCAATGGAACATATCGGGTAGCTACCAGCCCATTTCGCTAAAAAGTCGACCATTCCCTCGGAATCGATCGACTTACCGTCAATCGTGTACGAGCGTTTCTTGGAATCGTAGAATTCGGTCGAGGCCACGTCTAAGGCAATCCACACTTGCGATCCGGCTTTGTATCCGGCTTTTTCGATCGCCAGCATGATCAGATCGAGCGCTTCCACGTTGCTCCCCAGATTGGGTGCGAATCCACCCTCGTCACCGACTCCTGTGCTGAGCTTTTTGTCATGTAAAACCATTTTCAAATGATGGAAGATTTCCGTTCCGCATCGTAGGGCGTCACTGAATCGGTCAAAGCCTAACGGCATGACCATGAACTCTTGGACGTCGACCGAATTGTCCGCATGGCTTCCACCGTTAATGATGTTCATCATCGGGGCGGGCAGCAAGTTCGCGTTCGCTCCCCCAAGATATCGGTACAGTTGCTGTCCAGAGAATTGGGCAGCGGCCTTAGCGACTGCCAGCGACACGCCCAGAATGGCATTGGCGCCAAGCTTACTCTTGTTGGCGGTACCGTCGATTTCGATCATTCTCTGGTCGACGCCAATTTGATCGAGAGCATCCCAACCGGCCAGTTCGTTCGCAATCACCGCGTTCACGTTCGCAACCGCTTTAGTGACGCCTTTTTTTAGATAGATTTTGGCATCGCCATCGCGCAACTCCCAGGCCTCGTGCGCGCCCGTACTAGCGCCACTCGGGACAGCAGCCCGTCCAAATGACCCATCCACTAGGGTCACATCGACCTCAACCGTGGGATTGCCGCGACTGTCCAGTATCTGTCGTCCGAGTACGCTTGCAATTTCGCTCATCGGTCTCATCCCTCCTTGCTTCCGGTAGGTGGCCTTCTACTCTCTGTTATCGATGGCCCATTGTGCCCGACAACGACCAGGTTGCCTATCCTGGGCTGGGGTGCACGAAGGCCCCTTCAAGGAATTGAGGCAAACAAGCATTGGCGTTGACAAAAGATGGGCGGCGAGTGTGCCATCTGGCAGCCGCCGAAGTCGGCTATGACGTTCAGCAAAATTTATTTTGGCGGCAAGCCAGTGTTGAACAACCTAGGACCCAATGATTGAGAATTGTTTCGTTCGACAACTTCTATCGGCCGCTGACCGGCAGTGTCGCCTTTTTCTCTGTGTCCTGTTTGATTGAGCTGAGCGGGATCGCCAGGTCAAAGTAGCCAATCATCATTTCATCCCAAGTCTGATCACCCCATCGAACCGTCTTATCCGGGTCGGGGTTGTTGAGATTCTTTTCAGAATTATCGAAGTGCGCTACACAATGCACGCGAGTACCGGGTGGCAATGGTTTCGGCGCGCTCAACCGATACGCGGTTTGCCAGTTGAAATCGTAGTTCGGCACGTCGAGCAATGTTTCCTTACGGTCGTCGGCATAGACCGCTTCATAAAAAAATGACTTTCCACGCACGTGCATATGTGGCATGAAGGTCAGCAGCAAGGCGTCATTCTCTCGAATAATAGTCGTCGCTTCGACACGGTGGTTGTCGTCGTGCGGCGGAATCGTCAAGGAACGAGTCGCCGAACTGGATGTGCGAACCTCATGGGTGATGGTCTTAGGATCGGCAAAAACTAACCCCAGTTTGCTTTGATCAAATTGCTCCGTTCCATTCGGAGTGTAATGCACCTGGAACAACAACTGAGAACCAGCTGGGATGTGTTTGGCCATTCCCGGTGGGAACGGCTTGTTTCGCTGGCCCGGCACAAATCCGATCAGGAATCCGCGTCGTCCTCCATCTAATTCTTCCAGTCGCTCGCGTAGATTTTTAACAGGTAGAGCGAATGCCAAAATATGGTGAACAAGTTGGCGGTTGCCTGGGACCAGCTGAGCTGCCGAAATCCATTTATCTTCCGTAAAACCAGGATCGACGCGGAAGAATTGATAACGTACCGTTCCCTCGGCTGGAACTTTAAATGGCTCTTTATTAATCGTAATCACCACATCGGGCTCTTTCGGCAATTGCCACCCGGCCACAAATTCGGGCGGCGGCGGCAGTTCCTGGTCCTCTCCGCGCGGAGCGCCGTCCGAAACCCATTGCAGTATTTGCGCTTTCTCCTCCGAGCTAAGACGCCGCTCATTGGCAAACTTGCCGGACTCTGGGGTGGCGTGCCACGGGGGCATACGATTCTGCTGAACAACTTCCGAAATCGTGTCGGCCCAGCCAACGATTTCGTCGTAATCTGTCAACGCGAAAGGAGCTATTTCGCCCGACCGATGGCACTCCACGCAGGCTCGATTAAAAATTCGCACGATCTGTTTGGAGTAAGTTATGTCTCCCGATTCGGCAGGTTTTTGGATTCGTCCAATGTGGCAACCGACCGCTTCAGTGACCGGCGTTGAAATTGCTTTACCGGACAGCAATTCGTCCAAAGCGTTTCGCAAGTCGAGTTGTGTTGGAACATCGCGGCTGTAGCCAACTCCGAATTGATCATCAATACGTCCGGAGTACCGAATGACGCCATGCTTATCCAGCACAAACACCTGAGGCGTTCGCAACGCTCCCATTTCATCCGCTAGCACATTTTTTAGATCTTTAAGGATGGGGAATTCTATGAGATGTGCCCGGGCATAAGCGCTAATCTCACTGATCGAATCTTGGGTGTTGGAGTTCACGCCGATAAAGGCGAC
>JANNPR010000235.1:0-2593 GCA_031400345.1 Planctomycetota bacterium
CTTCCGACTCTACGTTCTAACCACTACCCACTAACCACTAACCACTAACTTGGATTCACGCATGGAAAATGTAGGAATAGGGATGATCGGCAGCGGGTTCATGGGACTGACGTATAGCGAAGTCATTAGCCGGCATGCGCAGGGTTGTCGGCTGGTGGGAATAACGGGAGGGCGCCGCGCCCCGCAATTGGCTCAAGACTATGGCGTCCGATGCGAGCCAACTGTGGAGGCGCTGCTATCCCGGAGCGATGTTGCGGCTGTTGTTCTGGCAACTCCGGATCAGGAGCGACCGCGGTTGACTCGAATGGCGGCGGCGGCGGGAAAACACGTGCTGGCTGAAAAGCCGATGGCGCCAACGGTCGCCGAGTGCGATCAAATGATCGCCGACTGTGCCGCGGCCGGCGTGAATCTCGCCGTCGTGAAGACGGAACGGTTTCGTAAGATCACGCAGCGCGCAAAACAGTTGATCGACGACGGCACCTTGGGGCCGATCCGAATGATGCGCACGGTTTCCGCGTTTCCTTTGCCACTGGCGAAGCAGCTTTTCGACGAGCGGCCGTGGATGTCCGACTCACGCAGTGGCGGGCTATTCATGGGGATGGCGTCCCATAACGCCGACTTCTTGCGATGGCTCACGGGCCGCAACGCGGTGAAGGTGTTTGCCCAAGCGACGACATGGAGCGAAATTTCCGCTCCGGCGCTCTCCGTGATGGCGCAGATTGAATTCGAGGGGGGCCTGATGGCTCACTTGTGGATCACGTCCGAACTGCCCGCTCCCAGCCTGCCTAGCAGCGAAGTTCGCTTTCAGGTCTTCGGGCGCGACGCCATGTTCGACTTAGAGAACTTCGAGTTTTTGGATCTCGGCAAAGGGGATAAGTGGGAGCGGATCTACACGCCCGAGCGGTTCGACTATCTCAAGGAACCCAAGTCCGCGATCCGGTTGTTTCCGCACATCGGCGTAATGCAGGAGTTTGTCGACAGCATCCGCGAGACGCGTCCGCCTCGAGTGGGCGGATACGAAGGACGTGCAGCGGTAGAGCTGTGTGAGGCCTGTTTGATCTCTGCCCGACGTGGGGAAGCTGTGAAGTTGCCGCTCTGATCCACAAGCCTCAGGGAGCCTGCGATGCCCGACCCGTTGCCCGAGACGCCAGTCGATCCCTGCCCTCTGTCGTGGCCCGAGCAGCGTCGAAACCTGATTCTCTTCGCCTGCTGCACCGGCATGCAATACCTTGCGGCGCCGGTCCTTTATGTCGGCATCACTCAGGCATCGCTCTGCGACCGGCTAGGGGCGGATGCGCGCACCGCGAACCTTCCCGGATCGTTATACTTCGCGATGACGGCCGTACCGGCGATCGTGGCCTGGCTTTCTCCTCAGGTCGCGTCACTGAAGCGAAACCTTCTGCTGTGCTATACGACCTCTGCGATCATGCTGGCTACGTTGGCGGTAACGCTGGTGCTGCCTTTGCCCAACTACGTCAAGGTCGCGATGGTGATTCTTCAGGGCGGCGTGTCGGGAGCCTCGATGCCAGCGGCGATTGCGCTATTGTGGGAAGTCATTGGCCGAGGATCGGCCCAGTCGCGGCGCGGGCTCGCATTGAGTCTGGCGTTTGGATTGAGTCCGGTGTTGGCCGTGCTGGGTTCGCTCGCTCAAACCGCGTTGCAGGGGGGCGTCTTGTTCGGGTTGAAGTTTCCCGGCCAAACCTACCCGTGGAACTTCGTGGTATTGTTCGGCGCGGGCGCCCCGGTGATGGCGGTGGCGGCATTTATGACACGGTTCTTTATCATTCCGCCAGTAACTCACGACCCGGATCGCGAGCCGATCTCAACCGTGACTTACCTATTGCTAGGCGTGCCGCTGATGTTCGCATCGGTGGGCTTAATGCACGCAGCTTCCGTCACAGCAAACGAGCTCTACCGAAAAATCGGCTATGTGACGGCGACTGCCGCAGCCGCTGCTCTGGTCTATCACTTCCGCGCAGTACTACGGCAGCGAGTATTGTTTCTGGCCACCGTGGTCACGATCCTGGTGTATGCGGGCAATATGATCCCCTCGAATATGACTCTGTATTCGCAGGAAGCGCTCGGCGACGCGCCAGAAAAGTACGCGGGTGTGCAAAACATGCTGCGGTTCGGTTTCAAGGTCGTTGCGGGAGGCATTCTGGGCTGGGTGCTGACCCGCACGAACGCACGCACTGGAATTCTCGCGACCTCGCTGATTTTTTTGGCAGCGCAAGTCTGGGCCCTGCTGGTCACCGGGCCCTGGTATTTGATCGCGTTTGGAATTTTCGGAGCCGGCGAGTTAGTTGGTGTCTATTCGCCCAATTACATCTTGTCGGCCTCGCGAAAAAATGATTTGCGACGCAATTTGGCGTTTGCCACGATGCTGATGGTTCCCGCCGCGCCTGCCGGCTATTTGTACGGCGAGATCGTCGATTTCGTTCGCGACAACAAGCTCACCGCTTTCGGTCTGAACCCAGTCGAGTTAGGTTTTCGGGCTAGCTTTTTGGCATGTGGACTTTTGATCCTCAGCGGAATTATCGTGGCTATCGTGTGGTTGCCTCGACAGCCTCGTACACCGGAATGAGTGGCACGT
>JANNPR010000246.1:0-5361 GCA_031400345.1 Planctomycetota bacterium
CCGCAGACAACAGAGCACTCGCCATTGGATCAGGATCGCGAGTCGTCGATTCCCGCTCGCGAAACTGCGCCGAAAACCGCGACTCAAGACGATGGATCGCTAATAACGGTCACTCCGCCATTTAGACTATCGCCTCCATCCACGGCCAGACGCATACCATGCTCGAGTACTTCGAACTCCTTCATATTCCGGCGATAGCCCCACACACACTAAACCTATGGATCCATTTGTTCCTCGTTTCACCCAGAGCCGAAGGCGACGGCTACGCCGAACTATGAACACCAGCGACGGACTAAGCGACCGTCGGCTGCGGCTCGGGGCGAAACGAATTTAGGCCACGGCGGACCCATAAGAGAAACTACCATGCCCACGAAAACACGCATGACCAATGAACTCGAATATCGCTGCCTTATCTGCGCAGTTGTCTGGTTGACATTCCGGTGTCCTACTACGGCGGGCGAGCAAATCGAAGGATTCACTGAACCGTATCAGACCATAAGAGTTGCTTCACCTGAGTCAGGTATCGTCACGAGTTTAATCGTCAAGGAAGGGGATGTCGTAACTGCTGGACAACCGTTGGCCAAACTGGATGACGAAGTCTATCAAGCATTGCTGGCTATCGCGAAACAACAAGCCCAATCGCTAGGGCGGATAAATGCCGTCGTGGCGGAGCTTTCCATGCACACCAGAAAACTCGACAAACTACTCGAGCTCAAGCGTAACGGTCAGGCGAATCAAGAAGAGTTGGAACGTGCTCGGGCTGAGGTAGAGGTTTCTGAAGCCCGCCTCCTAGCGGAACGAGAACAGAATCTGCTGGCCCGACTCGAACTACAGAAAGTGAAAGTGCAATTGGATCGGCGCACGGTCACGGCGCCAGTTTCAGGAATCATCGTATCCCTGGAGAAACGCCAGGGGGAGTTTATTTCCCCCACCTCGCCCGAATTGCTGACGCTGGTCCAGTTAGATCCATTACGCGCAACATTTCTGTTAACACGGCCACAGGCTTTACGACTTGAGTCCGAACAGGAAATGAAATTGGTGATTCCCGGCACACCTGCCGCCGTGAAAGGTGTGGTCGAGTTTGTATCTCCCGTGACGGATGCGGAGAGTGGAACCGTAGCCGTCAAGCTACGTATAGACAATCCCTATGGGAAACTACACAGCGGCGAACGCTGTTTCTTGGAATTGAATTAATCTATGCTCTCTAGCGTTGTAACTGACAACACGATTGCGGGTGAGACACCACTTTCTACCCCGACCCTTGCCTCGGCGGTCATCCCGCCAGTCGCTCCAGCGGTTCCTCGTCACGATTTACTGCAGTGCGTGATCGGCTGCGAAACCAAATGGGACTGCCTGACCGCGCTTGCCCACACGTTAGCGGACACCTTCCCGGGCGCGGGTCTAGTGTACTTTGAGCGCGATGATCAGCATCGCCTAATGGACCCACAACAACTGCCCGTGGCAGCTGCCCCGAGCTGCCGAACGACCGAATTACTGGAGTTAAAAATCGCCGCGGAGGCCGTATGCGCCAACGGCAAGCAACTATGGCGCAAGTTGGCCAATGAGGGGAAGTACGCGCTGGTTACGCCCGTTTTACTAGACGAATCACTCGCCGAGGCAATTTGCATTTTGCCTGGAGACGCTACGGATGGAGGAACAGTCGTAGAATTAATCGGACTTTGGTTGGCGGCCCATCTGACGTTGTGGCAAGCGTACAAACGAACCGATCGGCTGGGCCAGGACGCGGCCAATCAAAACCGTTTGATGTCGCTATTGACGCAGCTGACCGGCGCTCCCGACCTAACTCAAGCAGGACATTATCTGGTGGCCGGGCTACAGCAATGGTTTCGGGCGGAACGAGTTGCGCTTGGTTTAGCGAATGGCAAAGGCGCATATCGTTTGCTTGCCGTTTCCAGTCAGACTCGAGTCGACCTACGGTCCGAATACGCTACGGCCATAGAACACTCGCTGAACGAGACTATGGAACACCAAGACGTTGTCAGCTGGCCCACGAATACGCCCCGCACGTTTCGTCGCCTGGTGACACTTGCCGCTTGCGACCGCGCTTCTGGAGTGAATCTTCGCAATAGCCGGGGGGATAATATTGGAGCCATCATCGTTCTGTCAAATGACGTTCAAGCGCCGCCCGAGCAGTTGCGTGTCCAATTGGCCGCCAACCAGACAATCTTAAGCAACACTCTCGACGTACTGCGGCAGGCCCATAATTCGATGGTTGGTCGAGGACTATTAGCGCTGTCGCGCATTCCAGCTTCGACCCGCAGGCTGGTGTTCGTCGCCGTGTTGGCCATTGTCGGTGCTATGTTTCTGCCCGTACCGCACGGAATCAGTTGTAGTTGTTCGATGGAGCCTGTTACGCGGCGGATCGTTGCGGCGCCCTTCACTGGCACTCTGTTAAAGACGTTGGTCGAGCCGGGCAATGTCGTGCAAGCCGGTGATGTGCTTGCGCAGATGGATGAGCGTGAGGCTCGCTGGGAACTGTCAGGGCTTGAGGCGGAATACCATCGGGCCCGGAAACGTCATGATTCGGCGTTGGCCAGTCGGGCAGGCGGGCAGGCACAACTAGCTCATCTCGAAATGGAACAACTCCAAGCGCGGATGAATTCGCTAAAATATCGCACCGAGAACCTAACTATCAAGAGTCCGCTGAATGGTCTCGTTGTTCGGGGCGATCTAAAACGCTCCGAAGGCGTGCCGTTGAGTGTGGGACAGACGCTATTCGAAGTGGCTCCGCTGGCGGAAATGATTACGGAGATTGCCATTCCCGAACGCGATATCGGTTATGTGCGAGACGGCCAAAGTGTGGGGTTACAGTTGGAAGCGTTTCGCGGGCGCACTTGGAACGGCACGTTAACCAAGATTCATCCCCGAGCGGAATTACGCGACAATCAATCCGTGTTTGTGGGCGAGATGCGTCTGTCGAATATCGACAGTTTATTGCGTCCCGGCATGAAGGGGCAAGCAAGAATTAGCGCGCCGTGGCGAGCCTTAGGTTGGATCTTGTTCCATCGGCCGTTCGAGGCCCTTCGGGGCTTCACTGGGTGGTGAGATGACGACCGCACGATCGATCACCGAGTCCGCAATCCCTACCGGTGAGGCAAACCGTAGCCTTGTGAAACTTCGAGATGATTTGCTCGTAGTTCCGCAAACCGAAGCCGGTAAGCGAATATATGTTATCGAGAATCCACTCACCGGATCGTATTACCGAATGGGTCCGACGGAATACCGCTTCGCGTCGTTTCTAGATGGCATGACTTCCGAAGACGAAGCACTGAGGTTAGCGTCTTCTGGCGTCGACGAACCTCTTACGTTGCAGCAGGCAAGTGCGGTCTGCAAGAGGCTTATGGCATCGGATCTAGCGCAACCCGTTTCAAGCCACACCGCGCCCTTGGAACGCTCGCTCCTCGGCATCTCAGGGACGTGCCACCCACACCTGCCCGTGCAAGGTGAAATAGATTCAGGGCCCGCTGCTCGTGGAAAGTCGTTTTCCAAACGTGGTCTAGCGTTGCACCCTTTATTTGCACGAATTCCATTGGGGTGCCCCGATCGATTTCTTTCCGCCATTTATCCCTGGCTCGGATGGATCCATTCACGCTTCGTTATCGCGTTGGCGCTAGTAGCCGGGACTTGGGCTGTGGTGAAGGTGTGTTTGAATTGGGATGTTTTCATCGGGTCTACGCGAGCAATCTTCGCCGGTGACCAGCACCTGGGATTACTCGCTGGATGGGTCGTATTGAAAGGTTTTCACGAACTTTCACACGGGTTGGCTTGCAAGAAGTACGGTGGATTCGTTCGCGAAGCAGGCTTAGTTCTCGTCTTGTTCGCTCCCTCTCCCTACATCGATGTAACGTCCTGCTGGAGGTTCACTTCCAAATGGTTTCGAATGCACGTGGCCTTGGCCGGGATGTTGGCCGAATTCACGTTGGCTGCCTTGGCCACGTTCGTTTGGAGTTGGACTCCTTCTGGCGCTCTTAATCAATGGTGCGCTCACCTGGTAGTTATGGCATCGGTAACCACCTTATTGTTCAACGCCAATCCGTTAATGCGGTTTGATGGGTATTACGTTCTGGCCGACTGGCTGGAAATACCCAACCTGGCGACGAAGGGTGAGCAGTACGTGGGCTACCTCGCTAAGAAGTTCCTGCTGACCGTTCCCGCAAATCCGCCGCAGCTGCCACCGGAGCGTGCTTTGCTCATCAAGACCTATGGCGTGTCGGCATTTCTGTGGCGGAGTCTTACGTTCGTGTCCATTGGCATCGCCGCTACTTCTCTTTTTCACGGCGCCGGTTTAACGCTCGTCGTGGCCTGGCTTCTTCTATGGCTGGTGCCGCTGATTAAACGAATAGGGCTCGCATTGCAAATGGCACCTGGTGGCATCGTCCGTAACTCAAGTCGCGCACTAGTCTCATCCGTTGCTGTTGCCAGCCTAATACTCGCATTCCTGTGGTGGGTACCATGGTTGGGAGCAGTGCGAGCTCCTGGCGTGATTGATTACGCCGATGCTCCCGTCGTTCGCGCGGAGAGTCCAGGTTTCATCAACACGTTGCGGGTACACGATGGCGAGGTGGTCAACGAGGGTCAAATTTTGGCGATTCTAGAAAACGCCGATCTGCAGTTGGAGCATCGCTTACTAGAGCTTTCCGTTCAGCAATCACTTGCTCGTAGCCGGGTGCTAAAGCATAGGCACGAGCTTGCAGCCGCTCAGGCCGAGGACAAACAGCGTGAGGCCTTCGAAAAGCAACTGGTCGAAAAGTCTGGACAGGTCGCTCAACTTACCGTGCGAGCACCCCGAGATGGTAAAGTTGTGCGTCGCGATCTAGCGTCGCAACTAGGGCAATACGCCCCTGTCGGTTTCGAGATCTGCCGTATCGGTAATGAGAACCGCAAAGAAGTAAACGCACTCTTCGAACAAAACGATATTGACTCGCTTCAAGCTCACGTAGGTAAGGTGGTTAACATCGCGTTAGGAAAGGGCATCGTCTCGGCAAGGCTCTTAAGAGTCGAGCCTCGGGCGATTCGTTCGGTCAGCTACCCGTCTCTAACTGCCGACAACGGCGGGCCACTGCCGGTTCGGGTAACGACTACGAATGGTGTGGCCGCTGATGACGTCGACCCAGTGGAATTGCTGACACCCAGGTTTATTGCCAACGTTCTATTGGCTGATGATGACAGCATCCAAGTCTTTGCTGGTCAACGATGCACCGTGACTTTGCCGGGTGTCCGAGCAACACTCTTTCAGGCATTATATGAGTCGATCTCAGGGTGGTTACGCCCACTGCCACAAGATCGCTGAAAACAACTGTCTGGGTTGGCCCGCCCCTGTTGTAGTAGGCACACTCCGTG
>JANNPR010000344.1:0-2120 GCA_031400345.1 Planctomycetota bacterium
GGCGTGGGCCGGGTGGACATGGTCGAGAATCGTTTTGTGGGTATGAAAAGTCGCGGGGTTTACGAAGCACCGGGTATGGCCATCTTGTACGAGGCACACAGGTTGCTTGAACAATTGACGCTGGATCGCGACCTGATGCACTTGCGAGACCGGTTGGCACCGGAAGTGGCCGAGTTGGTTTACTATGGCTTCTGGTATTCCGCCAAGATGGATGCCTTAATGGCGTTTATCCGGGACGCACAACGACCAGTGACCGGCGAAGTCAGCTTGAACCTGTACAAAGGGAATATGATGGTTGCCAGCCGGACCAGTCCCAATAGCCTATATGACGAAGGGATCGCCACGATGGAGGGGGGCGGGTCGTATAATCAGACCGATGCAGAAGGCTTTTTGCGCATTCAAGGTTTGCCCGGCCGTGTCCAGGCTCGCGTGACGCCACGAAGCTACTGAACGGAACAGATGGGTAGCCGCCGCCTGCGGATCGGGGCCAAACGAGTGGCGCGTGCGGTTCGGGGAAAAACGAAGAAATGTACCTTTTCGAAAATCCGGTGTTACAGCGGGAGTTGCTAGTAAATCTCCGAATGGTACGGGGATTCGTCCTGCTATTCTTGTATCAAGCGCTGCTGGCCGCGGTAGTGTACGTGGCATGGCCTCAGGAAGTACGGCTCGATCTAACTGAAAACCCTAAGGATGCTCGCAAGCTGGTCGATCTGTTTTTCGTCGGGCAATATGTGTTGGCTTCGTTAATGGCTCCGAGTTTCGCGGCGGGGAGCATCTCCGGCGAAAAGGAGCGGATGACCTACGAGATGCTCTTGGCCAGTCCGCTGAAGCCAGCCGCAATCGTTTTGGGAAAGTTGGTGGCTTCCCTATCCCACTTGGCGGTACTCGTTTTCTCATCGCTGCCGATTGTCATGCTCTGTTTGCCGCTGGGTGGGGTGTCGCTGTACGAAGTGTTAGCGGCTTATCTCGGTTTAATCTCGTCGGTGATTACGTTTGGCATGATCAGCGTGGCATGTAGCAGCTACTTCAAGCGGACTGCGTCTTCACTGGTGGTGTCTTACTCATTGATCTTGCCCTTAGCAATGTGCTGGGTGCTTACATGGAACAACCTTTCCGATAATGGTTTGTTTCGCCTACTACTAACGGTAACCGTGGTACCTGGATTGGCGATTGCGATTTGCGTGGCATTATTCACCAACACCGCAGCACGTCTTTTGCACCCGCCGGATGTGGGCAGCGAAGGTCAAGAAGTTGTCAATTTGGAACAGGAGGCGCAACAAGCCGTCGGATTGGTGATCCAGCCCGATCAGTTTCCCGACATGTTGTTCGCTCCAGCTAAGCGCGAAGACTTGCTGGATGACTTGGCAAATCCAATCTACGACAAAGAAATTCGCAGCGAAATATTCAGTCAAGGCACCCTGATGTTGCGAGTAGTCATTCAGGTCAGCATGTTGCTGGCGATTCCATTGATGGCCGCTTGTCTGTACATCAAACCAGAATATGCCGCTTGGTATATTTGCTACGTGGTTGTGTTCAATATGTTGGTGGGTCCTGTTTTCAATGCCGGAAGCGTGACCAGCGAACGCGAGCGCCAAACGTTGGATTTATTGTTGGTGACCAACATTACGCCGTGGCGAATTTTGTGGGGGAAGCTCGTTGCCGGCCTTCGCGTCTCAAGCGTGCTCACGCTGTTTCTCGTGTGGCCGGTGTTGTTGGCGTGCGTGATGGTGCAGGCGTATTGGGCGAATTTGCTCACCGTGGCAGCTTATCTGGGCATCATTCTGTTAACTTGCCTGACCACGTCTGTGTTGGCGTTGTTCTGCTCCGTTATTTTCCGTCGTACCGCAGTTAGTCTGATCGTGACCTATATGACGATCATTTTTTTGTTCTTCGCTCCGCTGGCAGCTAGTTATTTCGCCGTCACGTATTTTCCCTCGCATCCGGTCACTCAAATCGTGCAGAACAGTCGCGTCACTAGTCCATTCGCCGCGGCGTTCGACGCACCGCTAAACACCGAACTCGTCACCCTCGATAACTTAGCCGGCAAGCAGGGTAGTTGGCCGATGGTGGGAGCGCATTTCGCTTTTGTGTTGCTACTGAACGGCGTGTTGGTGTTGTTG
>JANNPR010000548.1:0-1388 GCA_031400345.1 Planctomycetota bacterium
CATCGCCCGCCAGGCGGCTCCCGTTTCCCAACCGATCACCACTCCCACCGCCGGAAATTTCGTGCCGGCCAGCTTCGACCGCGGGCTGAGCGAGGTGCGCGACGAAGGCATCGTCTGGAAATCCAACAACCAGCCGCACAGTGTCGTGCGCGTCGTTTACAAGGACAAGATGACTCTCAAGGATGAAATGGGCCGGACCTTCCAGCTGTTTCCTTTGTATTGGAATTTGATGCCTCGTGGATGCTTGGCCGCCACTTCTAATACGTCAAGGACGGTGGTCTTCGGTTTCCAAGCGATAGCGGTAAACCCTTTTTGGAAATCATCTCCATAATCAATCACAAGCGTGATGACACCCTTGGAAGTTTGGGTTTCATCGGCTACGTTTTGGCCGCTTAATCCGAAACAACCGACAAACAATAGGGTTGTCAGCAAAGCGAAGCGGCGAGTCACCATCACATGGCCCCACAGTAAAAAGTTGAAGAGAGGTAAGGAGTTCAAGGTAATCAGTCAGGATCGCAATCCAACAGGGATTACGGCACCAGAACAGGCCTGTCAGGATTGGAATCTGACCTACGTACTTCCACCGGAAGCTTACTGAGCTGGCCGGGTATTTCACTTACGTAACGCGGAACCGCATAACCAGGTAGCCGGCCCCGTAACTTTTCTACGAGCTCCTTGCCGCGACTAGCAGAGACTTCAAAGTGAGCCGCACCTGCTACTCGATCCAATTGATGAAGGTAATACGGCATGACTCGGAGGTCCACGAGACGTTCGCACAAATCGACCAAGACGTCCACGTGATCATTGATGCCTCGCAACAGTACGGTTTGGTTCAACACCGGGATGCCGAAGTCAACCAGTCGTTCCAGTGCTGCTGCGGTTGGGGAATTCAACTCAGCGGGATGATTCGCATGGACCACCACCAAGGGGGTCAATCGCGTCGCTCGCAGGGAGTTAAGCAGCGTTGTCGTGACCCGTTCGGGAATGATGATCGGCAGACGGGTGTGGATTCGTAATCGGCGCAAGTGGGGAATCTCGGCCAACCGTTCAGCGATTTCGGCGATTTGTTGATCCGGCAGTGTAAGTGGATCGCCCCCGCTAAGTATGACTTCACGCACGGAACGGTCGCTGGCAATAAGCTGAAACGCGGGTTCCCACTGCCGCATGGATTTGGGCGCTTCACTATAGGGAAAATGCCGACGAAAACAGTATCGGCAATGAATCGCACAAGCACCGGTAGTAACGAGCAACACTCGGGTCGGATACTTATGCAACAGACCGGGGCTAAGGATGGCCGCATAGTCCTGGACCGGGTCCTCTACGAAGCCGGGTGATTGCACCAGTTCTTCAGCTAACGGCAAAACTTGCAGCAACAGTGGATCCCGGGG
>JANNPR010000479.1:0-2741 GCA_031400345.1 Planctomycetota bacterium
GGTCACAATGATGGAAATATCGTATAGGCCATTGTCATCCGGCAGGAAAGGGAACTCGGCCCCGTCGCCACTCGCCAAGAGCTGTCCGTTTTTCGAAGCCTGCCAGCTATAGCGCAGAACACTTCCCGTGGGCGCGTTGCCAACCGTACTGCCGAAGAGTATCCCGTGTCCTTCGAGGGCATTGGCCGGAATGCCAGTGATGGCGACTTCCAGCGGCGTCGTGGAAAGATTCGTAAAGTCAAACGCAGTAAATCCCAGGAACTGATCCTGAGTCGGGTCGCCAATGTAGCGATCGTCACCTGCGCTGCCAATCATCACATCGGGATCGGCACCACCTATCAAAGTGTCTCCAGCTCCACCCTGTCGCGGACCTGCCGAGGGTGGTAGGTAGCTATACATGAATAATTCGTAGCCACCCGTATCGGTGTCGGGGACAGTCGAACTGGTAAACGTATCAACTTGGACAAAGTAGATGCCGGTCGCAGGTAACCGGATATCCATTAACAGAGAATCCTGACTGTCGAAACCGTCGTCATTGACGGCCGGTTGGCCATAGTAGTCCAACAAACTACCATCCGCCGAATAGACGCGGAGCACGGAATCGATGGGTTGAATCCGTTGCGACAATGCCATCGAGAAGACTTCGACAGTGAGCAATTCCCCGACTTGTCCTTGAATTGCATACAGGTCGTTTTCGCTCGGTCCAACACCACCTGCGGTTCGTTGAATGGAGCCGACGACGCTGCTTGCCCGAACGCGCAGCGGTTTGCCGGCATTGGTAGCTCCTGGCGCGAGACTAGGGACGGCCAATGAAGACAATTGGCGGAGGTTCCGGGCGCTACCACCCAGTACCGAAGGTGCCGCCGTTGGGAACAAGTTGCCTTCTTGCACCGTTCTGCCTGAATCCACAAATGCCAACTTGATTAATTCACGCTCGCCGAAATGCACGTCCGCTACCGCACTGGACAAGCTGCTGCCCACCGAGCTAGGTGACGGCATCACGTGCGATGGAGTTTCGAACGCGTCTAATGGACCTCGATAGCCTGGTCGGAAGAGATCGTAGTCATAACTAATCTGGATCGACGATGTGACCGGCGAAGCCGACCACTGTAACTTCAACGTCGCATTGACCGCATCGAATGTGCCACCAAGTACCTGTGGGGGCCCTCCGGCCTCAGTCGTGACCAGAACCGAGCCCGTGGGATTCACGGAGAAGGTAGCGACAACAGTGGAGTCTTGATAAATCGAACCGCTGGGCGCCGGATGTAAATACGGGGTGGGGTTGCCGGCTTGAAGAGTGGGGCCAAGCAGCACTGGTCCGTGCTTTAGTTGGTAAGTAATCGTATTCGGGGGCTCCAGGCCCACACCCACATTGACTTCGTTACGGGACACGCCCCGGCTGACCAGACCAGAATACATGCCGAAGGGTAAGCCGGTGGCGGGATTGATACCCAGCGGACCAAACGAATCCGTATGACGCAAGCCGAGTAAATGCCCTAGCTCGTGAGCGATGACCGTGGAGGTCAGACCGATGAAATTGACACTGGAAGCAGCCGATTGTCCCCGTTTCCCCAAGAAGGCATTGACATTGACGTTGGCGCGAGACGCCGAGTTCACGTTTCGCCAATCGAGCTCATACGCTACACCGGCGACAAGCGATTCGGTCTCATCCGTTCCGCCCGCATTGATCGAGATGGTCGTGAACCGTCCGGCCTGGGGCGGGGTTTGGGAAAACGTGATACTGAAAGGAGCGGCAAAGTCGTGTTCCAGTCGCGATTGAATGGCATTCCGTTCCTCGATCGTGTAGGCCTTTTCGCCTCGACCCGTAGCTGTCTCAAAGTCCAGGTAGACCAACTGCGGAAAACTGCCTTGAATCGTGTCTGCACCTTCGCGACCATCAAGTGCGTCCACGCCCCCGGCGCCATCCATAATATTTCTCGCCGCGTTTCCAAAGATCGTGTCGTCAAAACTGCTGCCACGGACATTTTCCAGAGTCCCTTCGAACGTCACCGTGTTACCTTCCGAGTCGATCGTTTGCAGCGAGTTTACGACGGCCAGGTCGACCTGTACGGCAAAGTTCGCACTGCTAAAGTCGATCGAGTCGACTCCCTGACTGTCGTTCAGAACGTCGTGGCTTCCAGGTTTCTGGACGTAGGTGTCATTCCCGGTTCCGCCGTCCATCGTGTCATTTCCCGCTCCACCATCGAGCGTATCATCACCGGCACCCCCGAAGAGATTGTCGTCGCCATTGCCGCCGAACAGCTGGTCGTTTTGAGGTCCACCGATAAGGGTATCGTTCCCGTCCAGGCCAAACAGCACGACAGGTCCTAGGAATGACGATGCGTCCAAAAGATTGTTGCTCGCACCGCCAACGAGAGTCGCGGACTCGATGTCATAGATTCGCTCGACTGCTCCGCCTAGAGTCAACGTGGTCGGTGTCAAAGTGATGTCGGCATCGCGAATCTCCGTGATCCTATCGTTACCGCTTCCGCCTTCAAACAGGTCGCTGCCGTCATTGCCTGTCAGCTGGTCGTCTCCAGATCCGCCGAAAATGACATCGTTGCCTGAACCACCCAAGATCGTGTCGTTGCCGGAGCCTCCGACGAGCGACTCGTTTCCCATGTCGATACCCAAGCCGCCGGGAACCGTGTCTAAGTAGTCGCCGCCGAAGATCGCGTCGTTGCCCGAACCGCCTAGGATCGTGTCGTTGCCCAGACCACCGACGAGTGAGTCATTGCCCA
>JANNPR010000483.1:0-4460 GCA_031400345.1 Planctomycetota bacterium
GCGCACCCAGGCACGCGCTTTTTGTGCGTTATTTGGACTGATGGTTTTGGCACTTGGAATTTCTGTGGTAGCGGGGTTTCGCCTCCGGTTGTTCGAATGACGTAGCGGTGACCGACCATGTGGTCCGTGCCCACATTCGGACCACTAGGTGGCAGTGTGCCACTTCTGGCAGCCGCCGGAGATGGCTTGAATTACACGAATCGGTCATTCGGCGGCAAGCCAGTGCTCGAAACCGTAGGACAACGTAAGCGGCCTGAGCTCAATATCAGCTGTGAAAACGAAACAATTCGATCGCCATAGTCCGACGTTGTTCAGCACTGGCTTGCCGCCGAAATAGTCTTTGCTGAACATCCTCGCGAACTCCGGCGGCGGCCAGTGGCACACTCCCGGCCCACCTTCTCCAAGGGCGACTGATCCACGTTCTTGAGGCAGTCGGACTTCTACGAGTTGGGAGAGTTGTCGCGGCGAGCCCGTTGTTTTGCTTTGAGCAATCTTTCCGTGTAGGACTCTTCATGATCGGCCTGCAAGGGGACCGCTGAACTTGCTGGAGTTGGTCCGGGTAGACCTCCGGATTGGCCGCTCGCCGCCTGAATCACGGATTCTAAGTCTTTATCGGCTCGCGTGGTCGGCTCCCCTTCGGGAGCAAAGCGAGTCGCGGCGCGGCGTTCGTCGATTTGACCTGCGACCGCTGCCTTTCGACTGCGTAGTCGTTCCAATCGTTGGTCCGGAGTAGCGACTTCTTGGGTGCGGAAAAGGACTCGACGCACTCGCATCCAAATGGGGAGCAACCATTCAAAGCCAATTGCCACACGACGCACGAACACATCGCCAAAGAATAAACAAGACGCTATGAGGACTACCAGCGGCCAGACATTTTGGCGGCTGATTGCTTTCGGCAAATTGTGGCGAAAAGTATCGACGGAGTTAACTCGCTTAACTTCGTCCTTCGTCATGTCCGTATCGATGATTTTGCCGGGCTGTCCACCCTTCGGCTGTACCCCAGCAAGGGCGTTGATCAATGCCCAGTTGGACGTGCGATCTCGATACTCGGCCGAGTAAGGCACGTCGACCCCGCTAAGAATCGGGCCATGACCGGGACCAGGATTTAGAGTAACGAAATAACTTCCCGCTTGCCCTGAATCGAATTCACCCACATAGCGCCCGGGCGCGACCTGCTGAACTTTGAAGTCGAAGGATTCGAGTTGCGGCGATACCGCGGAGCCACTGAAATTCAGGAAATTCAGAAACGAGTCGTCTTTGTCCAATGCGGTTATAACCACCCGCACCTTTCCATCTTTGACGTCCGTAGAAATCGAGAATTTCCCTTCTTCGTTGACGGGTCGCATCGACCAACGGACCATCTGTGTGAAAAACTTGCCGAAATCGGGCCAATTAGGCCAAGTCTTCGCCCACTTGGCTCCGCAATCGGTGGTGAATACAGCAGTTCGTCCCGCACCGTAGGTCCAGCCGGCCAGAATGGTTGACGTCGGACCTCCATCCGGTTTCGGAGCCAGTATGGAAACCTCGACGAGTGGGTTCTCTTTGACCCGTGTCAGCACAAATCCGCCGATCGGCGGCACCGGCCCAGTGATTCCTTGGAGCATCTCATGGTGATACACAATCTCCGGCTGCAGTCCTTCTTGTTCAAACAGCAATGTCCTGGTGATTTTGCGGGCCTCGCGCTGATAGATCTTGGGAAGCGCTTTCGGGTTCGTCACCACGTAGTACTTGCCACCAGTGGTGACCGCGATGTTCTTCAGCGGCGTGCTTCCTGCCGGCCCGTGGGTCCCCACCGCGACCGTCGAGATTTGGATTTTTTCTTTAACGAATTGGCTAAGCAGCGACTTGCTGGGGGGGGAAGGATCACCGTCGCTTATGATAATCATGTGTTTGATCGATGCGTTGACGCGTTTGAATCCAATCAACGCAAGCTTCATGGAACTATCGAAGTCTGGCATATCGCCAGGTGTCATTCGATTTAGCTTGGCAAGCATCATTTGCCGTTGCCCGCCTACTTGCAGCAATCCCTGTCTGCCTCCCCACAACCACTCGTCACTGCCCATCCCAAAATGAGTAATGCCGCAATAGTCATTGGGGCCAAGCGCCTTAAGCGCCTCTTGGGCGATAACCTTTTGCCAATAGTTTCCGTCCGGCAGTTCCGAGGCGTGCATGCACATCGCCAACGCGCCGACCGCCTGGACTTTGGCATTGTAAATCTGAAAATCAACCGGCATTGCTTTTTCGAGTTCGGTGTTGGTCCAACCACCGGCTCCAAAGCTATGTTCACCGCCCAGCATGATCATTCCCGAACCAAAGGTTTCGGTACTATGAACCAGCATGCGAATCTGTTCATCACTGAAACTGGCCACGCTGTTCGAATCCTCTCCGCTGGACCGGGGGACGTTCGCCAGTAGCACCGAGTCATAACCTTGTAATTCTGCCAGGCTGGAAAATAGTTGATTACTGGGTTGAACGACGACTTCGATGTCATTCTCACGGAGCGCGGTCACCACGGCATCGAATAGGCCAGGCGTCTCCCAATTTTCGATCAGTAGAACTCGCCCTTTCCCGCGCACATGGGTGAATGCAGTGGCCTGGTTATTCTGGTTCATCAAATCGTCGGCAGGGTCCGCCGGCGAGAACTCGGCCCGGTAGGTATAAAAGGCCGTGTCTTCGATTTCGTGTGGAATGGAAAATACGTTCTTGCCGGGCTTGAGCTCAATGTCTTGCTGTTTGAGAAGTTGTGCCGAGGGACCGATTGCACGAGTGACTTTCAGCTTTCCCATGACCGATTGTTCGGAATGGTTACTGATTACGGTCAGCGCTGCGACCGGCTGCCCTTTGCGGATGTCAGAGGGAAGAACGAGTTTGTCGACAGCGATTTCCGCACGGGTATCTAATCGGATGGGGACCACGTCAATCGCGATGCTTCCATCGGCAAGGTGCACAGCGACGGATCTGGCATCGCCCACGTTCTCATTGCCGTCGGTAACCACGACCACTCGTTTCGCCGTATCCTCAGGGAAGGAAGCCTGGGCAAGTTTGAGGGCAGACGCCAAATTGCTGGCATCATTTTGCAGCGTCATGTAACTATCGAGGTTGCCCAACGAATGGATATCGTCGTCGAAGGGTGGGATTTCGATTTTCGCATCGCGACCGAAGACGATTACGCCAGCACGATCTTCTCGTTTCTTATTACGATGTTCGCGCACTTCGGTTGCCACGTAATGAATCATCGCCTCGCGCTTGGCTGCAGGGATACTCGCGGACTGATCCAGCACATAGATCACGGTCATTTTTTCGCTGGTGCGCAGAAGTTGTATTTCAGCGAGTGCGAAGATGATTAGCAGCATCACCAAGGTGCGAAATGTCAAAGCAAATAATCGGCGATAGCGACCCAACCCTGCCAGACTTCGGAAACTCAGCGTCCAGATGAGTGGGATCAGCAGAAGTGCGAGCAACCACCAAGGTCGCTCGAAACCGACATTCCACGTATTCATAGTGGCCCCGTAAAACGGAGGTAAAAAGGCATTCCTGAAGATCCGCTATTCTAGCGGCATAATTGAAGTTCAAGAAATAAAAAAGCCGGTCGCGAAGACCGGCGTAGCAAATGAGCTGCTTTGCGATTGGGATCTACGGAGCCGGTTGGCTGACGGCGTCGCTTCGGATTTTACTGCCTGCAGCCGCACCCATCCCAGGATCAGGGTAAACATCGCGATCGTGTCGTTCCAATGGTCGTATCTTATCTAGTAGTAAACAATAAGTTGGAACCAACAAACAACTTTTGACGAAAGAAGGGGGCACTTGTCAATGAACGACGTCCGCGATATTCTCGCTTCATTCGCTCTGGGACTACTTACTACGTTCCACAGTGTTTTGACCGCAACTACCGCAAGTTGCACACGTTACCGGGCGGCTAGCTCAGTTGGTTAGAGCGCCATGCTCACACCGTGGAGGTCGCAGGTTCGACTCCTGTGCCGCCCATTTTCCCTAACACGCGCCGAAATCACACCTTAAGTTACCTGTCAACGGTTGGTCGTGTGACTGTTTTTCAGCAAGATAAAGTACACCGGGTCCTTTATTTTGGAGAACCCGCGTCATGCGTACAAAAACAAGCCCAACGTATAGACATCGGTCCCCCAAATTGGGCGTGCACTATTCCCCAATACGCGGAATTGGAATGACTTTCCAGTCCGTTAAAGAAGGACATCAAAGAGCGCGATTTTTCTGCAATCGGGATTCCAAGCTAAGCCCCCTTTGTCCGGCCCTTTTTTGACGGGAAAAGTCATTCTAAGCACCCTCTGTCTTGCCCTCGAAAACGCCATTGAGGAGCACCAGAGACCCCGGCCGGAGCGTTTCCACCTGCGCTAACGATTCTGCGTAAGATGCCGCCAAATCGGTCGCCAACTGACAAGAATCGATGCTTCGACGCTTAACATTTAAAGGATCCACGTACCCAC
>JANNPR010000492.1:0-12756 GCA_031400345.1 Planctomycetota bacterium
CTGAGTCGCAGCAATCGTATTGTTGATCTTGGCCGGCGTACTGGTAACCACGATCGAATTCGTACCGTTATTGGCTACTTCGCCAAAACTCAGACCTCCCGACACGTCCGTGCGCATGGTCAGTACACCTCGGCTAACCGAAAGCGTCACTCGAACTTCACCAGTACCCTCCGCAGCGTCAACGTCGCTAACGCTGACACCCGTAATCGCCAGGCGTACATCTTCATCGACGGTGCGAGTTGTGGGCAGCACAATGACAGGCGCATCGTTCACGGGAGTAACCGTGATCGATACCGTCTCGGTATCCACCAGCGCCGGAGCCGGTGTATGACCCAAATCGTCCACTGAGACAACTAACGAGGCGATGCCATTGAAATCGGCACCGCCTTGGTAGGTCACGCCTTGCGAGTTAGCGAGGGTATTGTTAATCCGGCTCAGCGGAGCATTGATTACCACATTCGAGCTAGTGTTGTTGCTCACGTCGGCAGCGGTTAGTCCACCCGCCACGTCCGTTTTGAGTGTGATCTCGCCCCGTCCCACCGACAGCGTCACTCGCACGTTACTTGTGCCCGCATCGACGTCGGCGATGCTAAACCCAGCGACGCTACGAACCCCACCCTCGGCCACTGACTGCGGACCGGGGACGGTCAGCACAGGGGCGTCGTTGACGGCGTTGACCGTTACGATAATCGTGCCGGTAGCTGGCAGCGAATCTAGAGTGCCGTTCGTTCGACCATCATCCACCACGGTATAGGTGAACCGGTCAACGCCGTTGAAATGTGCCGGTGGGGTATAGGTCCACTGGTTGGACGCCGAATTGAACTGAAGCAGCCCGCCATTCACGCTGGTGGGGCTGATGTTGGTGACAGTCATCGTCTGGCTGGCTTCGTTCGATGGACCGGCCAAATCGTTAGACCGCAAGCTCACGGTGTTAAAATTGAGCGGCGTGTCTTCGCTAATCGTGAAGTGATCATCTGTCGGCACCGGCGGGTCATTTACTTCCGTGACGGTCACTACGAACGTATCGCGAACCAAAGCACCCACCGTGTCACGAGATGACACGATAATCGTCGCGGTCCCGTTGGCATCCGGTTGGTAATCGAGCGTAATCGTGGAACCAACTAGGCTGGCCAACACTAAAGTAGAATTGCTGTTCGAGTCGATCGAAGACGTGATGCTGTCCCCATTTGTCAGTATGTCCACGTCCGTGAACGTGTTGGCGATACTGATCGTCGAATTCGCAGAATCCTCGTTGACTGTCACGTCAGAAATTGGGGTAGCAATGACGGGAGCATCATTCACCGCTCGCACCGTCACCTTGAACGTATCGAGTGCAACAGCTCCCAGAGAATCTGTGGCTCGAACGGTAATGGTGGCAACACCATTCTGGTTTGGCTGATAATCGAGCCGGACTTGGCTACCGACAGTGGTGGTCTGCACCAACGAGGTGTTGTCGTTGGAGGGCACACTAAATGTCAGTGAATCGCCTTCGATCGCGATATCGACATCGTCGAATACCGTGGGAAACAACTCCAGCAACGTGTCCAAATCGTCTTCGTCTACAATTTGATCCGCGACAGCGTTGGCGACGAATGGCGGATCATTAACCGGATTGACCGTGATGGTCACCGTTTGCTTAGCAGTTTTATTGACTCCACCCCGATCCGTACCGCCGTTATCTTGCAACGTAACTTCATAGACCGCCGTACCATTGGAGTTCGGGGTCGTTGTAAAGGACAAGGTACCGGTCGAACTAATGGCGGGCGCGACTAGGAACGTCAACCGACCGGCGTCGGTTCGATTGAGATTAAACGTTAGACCTTGATTCGCTTCATCGGTAGCACTCAACGGACCAGGGCGAATGCCGGTGGCCCAACCGGTGAGCATCTGCGGACCTGCGTCCTCATTCACTAAAACATTCTGTCCTTTGGTGAACTCCGGAGCATCATTTACTGAATTGACAGTAATCCGTAACGTATGTGGAGCCGTGATGTCGACGCCACCATTAGCGCTGCCGCCATCGTCGTGTAGCCGCACGGCCACACTCGCCACGCCATTCCAATTGGGGGCCGGGGTAAACGTCAACACGCCAGTGGGACTGATGCTGATGGCGGAAAAAGCCGAACCGTCTGCCGGTAACACAGAGCTCAGCTGAAAATCCAGAACCTGACCGGATTCATCGGTCGCCAATGCGGGTCCTGGACGAATGTTGGTTGCCCAGCCGATCGATTGCGGTCCCGCGTCTTCGTTCAGCACTTGATCCGCACCTGGAACGAACGACGGAGCATCGTTGACCGGTGTGATTGAGATGCGCGAAATCTCCGTATCGGTGTTCGTTGCCGTCGGTATTCCAGTACGCCCGTGATCGTCTGCGAAAACGGTCAACACGACGTCGCCACCGAGAGTCACGCTATTGAAGTCGCCGTGCGGCACGGTGTACTTGAGCGTGGCCAATGTTGTATTCAACTCAGCGATCGTTCCGGCTAACCCGAGTGAAGTCGTTCCGTTGCCGCTGATGCCAGCTAAGGAAACACCCCCCGGCCGATCCGGGGCAACTGACAAGGTACCGGTGCCGTTGGGGATTGTTAGCGTAACATCGACTGGGCCACCTCCCGTCTCACTAGCATCGGGATCGGCAACCGACACGGCGTTGGCGCCGACGAAACTGAGCTGCGCAGCAGGCCCCTCGTTCATGTTCACTAAGACTGGGACCGTCACGATGGGTGGATCGTTGGTAGCATTTACGGTAACGGTCAAGGCACCGCTGGCGGTCCGATTCCCGGGCGCTCCTGTGTTGCCTTGGTCATCCACCAGCACGTTAATCACTACCGGACCGTTATTGTTGGAACTGTTAAAATCGCCATTGGGAACGATGTATCGCAGCGTTGCCAATCGAGTGTTGAGTTGGGCGACCGTGCCGGTCAAAACCAATGTTTCCGCTGCGGCCGTTCCGGTCACAGAAACCTGACCTTTACCCGCGGGCACCGTGAGTGTCACCTTGAGAGTGCCGCCCGGAGTCTCAGCGACGTCGATATCGCCTACGGAAACGCCGGGAATCGCCACGGATGCTCCCGCACTTTCACTTACGGAACTTGCACCTCCAGGAACGGTCAGTGTGGGAGCATCATTTGTTGGGGACACCGTAATCGTTAGCGTGTTCGTGGCATTGGTCGGCTGTCCGGCTGGGGGAGGCGGAGTGCGACCGAAGTCATCCGCGTTGATCACCAATGGGACGTTGCCGTTAAAGTCACCGTTGGGCACGGTGTATTGAAGTGACCCGAGGGTGACATTCAACTCGCTAGGCGTACCCTCAAACGATACAGTAGAAGTTCCATCGCCATTGACTGTTGCAACTCCACCTGCCAGGCCGGGCGTCACATTCAATGTGCCCGTGGGTACGGTGAGCGTGACCCGTATCGTGCCCGGTGCGGTCTCGGAAACATCTACGTCGCTGATCACAATACCCGGAACCGCAACCGAATTTCCCGGACCTTCGGCGATCGGTGGCGATGCGGGCAACCGAATCGACGGTAGATCATTGATCGACGTGACCGTCACTGTCGCTATTTCCAAGGCCGTGCTGAACGGCGTGGTCGTTCCGTTCGTCGAGACGTCCACCCCGGTAGCGCCGTTCGCTCCCGCGGTTCTGTCCCAAGCCCGAAAAGCAATCGTGGCCGTGCCATGAAAGTTGGCATTCGGAACGAACCGGATCGTTGTGTTCGCATCTTTGGCTAAAAGAGTTGCCGCCGAATTGCTTACCGCACCGAACGGAATGAAAGTGGTCCCATTCGTGGAAAACTGCCACTGACCATTCGTATTGTTGACGCTCGTGATCGCTAGTCCCTCAACGGAACCCGCATCGACATCCGTGATGGCGTTGTTCGAGTTTGCTGCACTGCTATCGATGATGGTGGAAACGCGTGTACCCGGGTTTCCTACGGCATCTTCGTTGATTGTCGTCAACAGCATGTTGCCGGACGGATCCATCACTGGGGCGTCGTTCAAACCGGTAACCGTGACGGTCACCGTGGCAGTATTCAAAGATGTCAGAGAACCATTCGGGTAACCGCCCGGCGGCAAGTCATTGGCCCGATAGGTAAACGTATCAACAAAGTTCACGCCACCGTCCAAACGTTGCAGATTGGTCGCATTTCGCGGGTCATAGGTGAAGCTACCATCACGCCTCATGTTCAGTATCGCACCGGACGGCAACGTAATTGGCACTCCCACGTTGGCAACCGATCCATTGATATCGAAAACCAACGTCGGATCCGAATTCGCATCCGTATCGTTCCCGAGAATTCCCGGAGCTGCGACCGTTAGGACACCGTCCTCATCTCGAGTAAACGATTCACCAACGACGATAGGTGCGGCGCCTGGCAATATGCTGACCAAGTAGTCTTCTACTTCACCACCGATGGCGATACCTGTGGGAAACAGTCCACCCGTGGCGCTGATGCGGAAGCGAACATAGGTATCGCCGGCGACGGCGCTGGACGGTGTGGCGATGCCCAATTCGTTGGCGCCACCTACGACTGGTACGCCCACGAAAACTTGCTCAGTCGCATCATCCCAGTCTCCGTCTCGGTTGAAATCGACCCAGCCGTCCAATATTCCTGGTCCTGAGGCGGTCACGGTTATGGGCGTGGTAACGTTGCGAATCAGAACATTACGGAAGACGACGCCATCATCGTCATCTTGCGCGGTCGAAGCCAAATTGTTAACGGTAACCAAGGCGCCGTTGGCGCTCGTCGTGACGTTGGCCAAGAATCCATTCCCGATCGCGGCTTGAATAGCGCCCACGATCTGACTGGCAATCGTGGACTCGTTATAGGATGCTCCGTTGAAGGATACCGCTCGCCGGGAAGGATTAGATAATCCATTGTTCAGCGACGTGTCGTCGAATTCGAACGTCACGGGCGGCCGGACCCCATCGTTGATGATGAAAGTTTGGCCGTCGAGAATGGAGCCGGGCCCGCTGGCGGGCACGCGTAAGGTTACCGGTAACCGCGGCGATACGGACAAGATTGGGGCGCCGCCGATATTCACTACATCCGCTGCATCACCCGCCAGGAAAACAGCACCGCCGCCCAAGTTCTGCGGATTAAAGCCGGTTAAGTTTCCGCGAGCAATTTGGTCAGCAACGGCTCCCACGATTCGGTCCGTCACGGTGTTTATGCCGTCGGTGACGAAATAAATGACTGGGACGTTTCCCGGCGCCACGCCCGCACCGTTACGGTCAAACTCGAACCTGACTGTCGGTAGGCTGCCATCATGGATCGTGAAAGTCTGGCCGTCTGTCAGTAGCGATCCCGTGGGTACGCCTGCACTTCCCGGATTGATCTGAAAAGTGAAGGGGGCAGCGCTAACGAGTTGGAGAGTGCTGGTCGAAGTTCGGAAGCTTTGATCCGAGTCGTCTCCGTCCGCAAATTGCCCTGGCTGACCATCGCTATCTGCGTCAACCCGAGATCCAAGGAACAGCGGCGCTGCGCCGCCCAGCGTGTGGCGAGCTCCATTGTGTGATTCCAGTGTGGGGTATTCCGGATTGGCAACTGTGTCTCGAGCATCCCCGTAATCCAGCAGTACGTCGCCCAGAATGATGGTGAATTCGGTTTCGCCACTAGGTTGATTAGCGCGTAATGGATTGCCGGCGATATCCTCAATCGCAGATAAGAACACGTTCGCGATAAAGCTAATCTTGGTGGCGTTGTCCACGAAGAGTGTATCGCCTCCGCGTGGCCGAGCGTTGGCATCCGACTTCGCCGTTCCGTTGATCACATTGATCAATACACCCGCGAATTGCTCGGCGGTCAGTCCAGCAATGGGATTCAATGGGACCGCAACTGCTCCACCTGGTACACCGGAAAGCGTTAGGGAACTTCCGGCGGTGCTGACGACGTGTTTGGGCGAATCGTTGAGAGCCACGTCTCCGCCGATCAATCGAACGGGGCTGAGCCCTAAGCCGGCGTTTCCGACGACACTCACAATCGCGTCCGCAATCTGGTCGCGTGTGCTCGACGAAGTGTAACTAATCGCCGAATTGCCAGCGATAACGACGCCATCGGTGTCGAACTCGAACATGACGGTCATAGCGCCTAAGGTGATGGAGAATGTTTCTCCATCGAGAATCCCACCGACCTTACCGGCCGACCGTAGTCCAGGACCGGTCAAAACGAGGCTTACATTCCCTGTGGCACGCAAATCCACCACGCCACCACCACGATTCACAGGCGACAGGCCCAGAGTCGACGTCTGGATTGATTGGATAACGGCTGCCACGATCTCGTTAGTCGTGCTTGACGAATTGAATGCGACGGGGCGGGCACCCGCCGAAAAGATCGAATTGCTGTCCAACTCGAAGGTCTGGCTGATGCCTCCACGAGTGATCGTGAATTGCTCACCATCTTGAACTCCACCAGCCTGGGCTCCCAGAAGCGGAACGACAAGCGAGAGCGGTGACGGCTGACTTATCACCGAGGACTGTTGGACCCCAGGCTTTCCGATAATAACTAGAGCACTGTCGGTAGCGTCAATAATTGTGGTATTCGTCGGCGTTATCGCATCCACCGTGCCACCGACAAGGATCAAACCATCGCCGAGATTCGCCGGAGTTAACGTAGGGAATTGGCCACTGATGGCCGTGACAATCGCGGCGGCAATGGTCGTGTTAGGATCTTTGGTGCGAGCCGCCACCGGAATAAATCCCGCACCGACGGTAGCATTGATGTCCGAATCTGAAAACTCAAACCGTTTCGTCACCCCACCGTGTCGAATGGTAAATCTTTGCCCGTCCTTGATACCGCCAGCTTGGCCGGAAAGTGTCAAATTGGTGCCGGTGGGAATCGTGACCAAGTGGCTGACTATCGACCCAATGTGAACCGCTCCATTACCAAGATTGACCGGACGTAGTCCCAGTTGCCCGGTTAATGCCGTCACCAGCGAGTTAGCAACATCATTCGCCGTGCTTGTTGACGTAAACGGAACCGGAATATTCCCGGACGTCACATTGTTGTTGCGGTCAAACTCGAATGTGACCGTCGTCGACCCACTAGCAATCGAGAATCGTTGACCGTCAGCGACTCCCCCAACGCCACCACCAGCGGATGGGACGTGTAAACGGAACGTCTGTGGAACCTGGATGCTATATCCACTGTCGTATTCGAACTCGGTGGCGTTTCCGGACAAATCTTCAATGATGAAGGATTCGCCATCCTTGAGCGTAGCCGGAAGCGGGGCGCGAACGACGAAGCGGTCTTGGCTGTTAAGCGAGATTTGGTACACGCTGTCAGGCTGCCAGACGTCGGATAATGGCGTGAGCAATATGGTGTTGCTGGTTGAGCTGTATCCCAAAATGTAGTCGATGCCAGGTCGCATCAATTCGCCGTTGCGCAGAATCCGCACTGACTCGGTGCCGATCGTGCCCGGATTCAAATTGGTGCCTTCGAACGGCAAGTTTTCGCCGCGACCGTCGCCGAGCTGAATTGCGAACTGCTGCACCAAGCCGTTGGGCAAATGCACCACGGTCAAGTTGGGATCGATGTCTGCTTTTGCGCCGTCATTGTCCCGCGGTTCGACCAACACGGCGAAGGGGTCGAGTGTATCCGCTCGGTCCACTGCTCCTCGATCCCGAAACACGTCCGAGCCCATACCGGCCGGCGGATTTTGTGTGGGATCATCGACCCTGAGCTGACCAAAAACGTCTCGCAAGGGGGCTAAGATTTGCGATGGAGGAATGCCCAAGGCCGCTTTGACGGCGACCAGGTTGGGCCGGTCCGCTAAATTGCTCAACGCACTATCAATGGCCAACGAATTGTCGACTAGATAAAAGTTCGACTCGCCAACATTCACAAACAGAGGATCCGTTAACGCAATGGTGATCGCGTCACTGCCTTGAGGGGTCACATTCTGAAATAGATTGGCACCGATCACGACCACTGGTGTGGTCGGAAAGTTGACATTCCCGGATGTGTCAATCGCCGTAATGACATTTGCGAAAATGTTATTCAAGATCGTCGGGCTGGCGTTGTCGACGACCCGAATACCAACACCGCGAGGATCCTCCTCGCCACCGAAGATCGTGTTATTTACGATGCGGCCAAAAGGTACTGGCGCACTCGGCGAGAACGGATTGGCGTCGCCGCCAAACGAAATTCCTCCCAGCCGAGAATTGATGATCAAGTTATTTTCAATAACAACACCCGGTATCAGGCGCTCATTGTTGAGCGTCGGGGTGTTGATTACGGATCCAGGAAAGGTCAGGCTGCTGCCCGGTTCGCGAGGCGCCGCAGTCACGTTGATTCCAAATCCCTCGGCATCGCGAATGACGTTGGCTTCGATCAGAATCTGTCCCTGCTCACGCTGCAAATTCTGGTCGCCATGCCCCTGATAGCTCGTAATGTTCTCCACGGACGAAACGTCTAGTAAATCGGAGTCGCTCCGAAACCGAGGCGCGGCGGCTATAATCTCCAGCGTCTTGGTGCCGTCCGAAAGGAATTCATCGACCGTATCAATTGCGAATGTGGCGATCAATTGGCCGGCCGGAATCGTGACTTGACGGCTCACCGGCACCCGGGCTTCGCTGTTGTCGCTGGAAATCAACGTCACGACTTGATCGCTGTCGAGCGGCGTGTTTCGCGTTACCGTACCGCGGGCTGCCTGAATGCCCGCGTTTTCGGCCACCGATGTGGGAACGATCGTCAGCGTCAATTCGGGTGTCTCGGTGTCGAATACGTCGATCGCATCGGAAACTAACGAATAGCCAGGCGCCGTGGTAGGCACCACTTCAAACACGACGGCTTGCGTGCCGTCCGCGATCAAGACACCGTTGCTGTGGCGATCGGCCACTGCGTTGATTCGAAAAGCGCTGTTAAGCGTCGAGACGTTCGCCGGGAATCTGACGAATGCCCTCGCCGTACCACCGTTGATCCGCACCTCGTCCGTATCGGACCCGCTAAATGGATCCTTCGCACGGATTTCCACGGTCAAGGCATTGCGAGTGTCTCCGCTCCGAGTCACTGTGACGAAGTTCGTGGAGAGTCCTTCTGTCACTGCTGTGTCTGCAATGTCAATTACAAGGTTGCCAAAGACCGGAGGATTGTCCACGACAACCAAGTTGCCAGACGCTTGTACGTATCCAATGGATGAGGCGCTAAACGCAACTGTCTGATTGCCATCAGGGAGAAAATCATCAATGGCATCGATATCAAATGTCTGCGAGTCCTCACCCGCGGGGATAATCACTTGCTGCGACGCGGAGGTCCGCCCACCGTAGATATTTACTTCAGGATTGAGCGTCGCGCCTACGGTGATCGTAACCGGAATCGGCAAGCTATTGCTATCGCCATAAAGGACTCGAGCCGCCCGAGCCTCAAGGTTGGTAACTCGCACGCGACCCAGCGCAGCTCGTCGGCCATCGGCTTCATTAATTGCCGTGACCGGCTGGCCGTTGCTGTCCTCGAAGCTGAGTTGCAAAGTGGGGTTCTCGACGTTGGTTACACTGATCCGAGTCATCGCTCGATTGAACCCTGCGGCCGAGGCGGAGATCTTCACCAGCTGAGCGTTCCCGTTCTGCGTATCAAGATCAAAGTCGGCGTCGACAACTCCGTCCGGCACTCCTTCGATCTCGAATGAAACGGAGGTCGCCAAGGCGGGAATCGTAGTATTGCTGCCTGGGACAAGCCTCGCCTCGCCTAAGTCGCTCAACTGTATGTTCAGCGGCAACGGGTTCGCAAAATTGGGAGAGCTGTTGGAGCGAGTAACCGTAATCGTGGCCCGCTCACCATTTTCGCGAATCGTTGTTTTAGTTGAGGAAATGGTCAAACTCGAGGTCTGAAAATCCGCGACGTAAAAATCTTCGTCATCGACCTGAGTATTCAGGGGGGGCGCACCTGGATGAAGGGTGAATGTCACCTTCTTTTCGCCTGTCTGCGCCGGATCGTTGACCGCTTGCCAACTCGTATCGTCGACAAATAACTGATCGATCGCGAATGGGGTGCTGAAACTATTAAGGGTGCACAGCACGCCGGAGAATGGATTGATATGGCAGACAGTCGAGTTACTCGGATTGCCCAAAGAGTCTCGGGCTACAATGGTTGCATTTCTGGGAGCCTCGCCACGGAAGGGTCGAAAGATGCGGATCGAGAATCCTTGCGCCTGTCCGGCAGTATTAGTCTCTGGAATTACATCCCGGTCTACCCGGAATGTATAGAGTTGCTCGTTGTCCCCGACGTTTACAGTCTTGGTGTCCTGGTTGTAGCCGCCGCCAAACGCCACCGCGTTCAATTGGGTTGTCCGTACCGAACCGGCGTTGAGCACCGCGTCGTTGACAGTAACCACCGGGAAATCAGCGTATGCCCGGCCAGCGGGTATATTCACCGCCGTCACTGGCAGGTTGATCACATTGGCGACATCGAAAGAAAGCACGACCGTGACCGGAAGGGTCAGGTCGCCATTGCGCGAAACGCGGAACCAGGTGGCCGGATCGCCGGGAGCAGCTGAATTAATCGGAGGACGCGTGGTGTGTTCGCTGTAAGCTTCGTTGATCGGATGCGCAGGAACCGAAAGAGTTAGCGATGGTGCATCAATATCGAGCACCGTGATCCTATCCGAATCCGGGTTGACCCCCGGTCCGGATGCGCTAATGGTGACCAATTGATGCCCATCGGCAATTCCGTCCAAAACACCCGTAATATCAAATGAAGTGGAAACGGAGCTTCCGATTGCAAACGTCACCGGCGTCGTCACCGTCGCACCAGTGACCGTATTGTTACTGGCGATGTTGACCGTCAAGGCGTTTGTCGTGTTGCCGGCGCCCCTCAGTACGACGCCGGAAATTGTCTCTCCTTCGTTGATCCGCCCATCGAGATTGGGATCCTGAATGACCACGAACAGGTCATTCGCATCCTCGACATTAATCGTCTCGATATCGCTGATGAACTCTGAGGCGTGCGCCGTAATTCGAACGGGCGTGGCAACGCCTTCAAATTCCGCGTCGTCGAATGCGTCGATAGAAAACGGCGCGCTGTCGGTGGCATTCGCCGGAATATCGACGAACGCGGGCAGTCGCAATTCCCTAAGATTGTGACTGACCAACGTGACCCGCAAGGCTTTATCGGTCGGCGTGTTGCGACGCACGATCGCGGTCGTGGCGTTTGGCCCGTCGATCTCGGACACGGTCGTGTTTCCCAAAATGATCAGGTCGATCGCCGGCTGTTCATCGTCCGTTACGTCGACCGTATCGATTACGCTGTTGAGACCCGTTGCCGTGGCCAAGAGCCGCACCGTTTGAGTGCCGTCGGCCACCGCGTCGTCCTGCGAACTAATATCGATCGACACGCCCGACACCCCAGCGGGAATCGTTACCGTAATCGACTGGCCGCTAGCCAGCGTAACGGGGTCCGTCAGAAGCACTTCGTCACTAAGTCCGCCGATATACGGATCAAGGGCCTGCAGGGTGAACGTCAACGGAGCCAAGATACTCCCGGTCCGAGTAATCGTCGCCGTGGTTGAGTTTGGCATGTCCGTTTCGTCGATTACCGAGCCAGCGACTTCAACTTCAACGATCAGATCATCGGCGGTATTGCCGCCAGCGATTCGCAAGAGCGTTGAACCGACCAGGTCCACCGTGCCGCTGTTGACTACCGCAGGCTTGGCGATCGCACGGACGCCAAAACCAGCTTGGCTATTGATCACGTTGGCGATGATATTGGCGACTTGGCCCTGGGTCTCGTTCCCTGCAATCGGGATCCGCACGAAGGTCGAATTGGTGAGTGCGTTATTGGTATCGAATTCGAAGGTCCGATTTGTGATTCCGTCACTGATATCAAAGGCCTGTCCATCAATCACTGACGCACCGGCCGGCGCGATCACCGCGCGACCATTCGCCAAGCGGCCGTTGGTGTCTCTAACGGTGTCGATTTTGATGTTGCCCCTCAGTGGAGAAATTGTGTCGCCGTAATTGCCGGTAGCGCCGCTGACAGTGTCTTGGCCGCGACGAATCTCTAATTGGTAGGGACCGCTAAGCAGTTCCGGCGGAGCATTGGCATCTCGGGGCGTTGCAAAGAACCCGGTTTGGTCGGGCGGCGCGGCGGTAACCATTTCGCCCCGTTCGGCGAAGCCCACAATGATGTCGTCAATGTAGAAACCTTGGTTATTGTTGTTACGTCCTCGTTGGGAATTGTTTAGTCCCACCCCCGACGATTCCGCGACGGCCGGCAAGGTTGGGTCGTTCATGCGACCGGCCGTGCTGAAATCGAATCGCAATCGGATCCGTTGCTGGCCGGCGAAGTCGGCCAAGTCCACCCGGGCCTGACGCCACGATCCCGAATTATCAAACAACTCCTGCACTCGCTGGTTCGGGCTGGCGGACCAGGCGTTCCGAGAGGCGCTCATGAAACTGGGCAGCTCGGCGTTGCCTGTGCTGCCATTGGACAGGGCCGAGTTGTTGGTCGCCAACAATTCCCAGGTCGCGCCGCCGTCCTTGGACGCGAACACTCGGGCGCTGTCGGCAAATCCACCGTTGGTACTGCCGCCGCCGTTTTCGCTGTCCAGGAAGTAGTTGAAATACAGGGTTGGTTTGTCGCTGGCGGAATAGCCCTCCAGACTAAACGCGTTCGTCGACAGACTGCCCTGAGCTCCACCCGGCAGATTGTAGTTGTTGCCAATGTTCGGGTTGCTCGCCAAATCGTCTTGGAAGGTACTCGTAAGCACGCCAAATTGGCCAGAGCCTCCGGCGTAACGCAAATAGGCTCCGCCATC
>JANNPR010000527.1:0-2754 GCA_031400345.1 Planctomycetota bacterium
GAAACTGAAGCCCGGTCGAGATATTTTTGGCTCTGGAACTCACGCCGATCCGTTCCGCTTCCGTGATGGGCTTCTCTACCACGATGCGTTCTACCAGTACATGAAGCAGGAGGAGATCGAAATGCGCGATCGCAGGTTGGAACAATTCTCAACCGGATTCGGAGATCGCGTCGAAGCCAAAGACGGCCGCGTACTCTACTTCCTGAATGATAAGCTGCCTCTGCAATGATCCGCGGGCGAAGCGACGTGGGTACGTTGATCAAGACCCCGACTTCCGCGGCAGCAGCGCCTAACATATGAAGGATTAGAGGGTACCTGGGAGATTGTGGACGCCGAGCGGGAAGGGGCAGCCAATCCCGGCGAGATCGGCGGAACAATCACATTCGAGGGTGATCGTGCCGTTAGCCGCGCTCCTGATAACACGGTTGGCGAGTACAAAGTCATCTTGCATGTGCATCAGCAGCAAAAGGGAATTGACTGGATCATGAAACAAGGGGATAACACACACGTTCTTCAAGGCCTTTATGAACTGGATGGCGACACATTGAAAAACTGTAGCCCAGAGGCATTTGGACATCCTCGGCCAACTGAACTTGAAACTAAGTCTGGTGATCATCGCTTCGTCTTTGTACTCAAGCGTCGGCAGTAGTTCCAAGCCTCAACCGTGTTACGCAAAATTTTTGATTGCGCCGAATCGTTTTACGGCAAGAGGCGACACTCAACCGCACGACATGATGGCAACCGACGACCCTACCACAAACGACGATGAACCTCGCTCGTTTGATGAAGCAGAGACTCGCAAGAAGGCGGTCAAACGGTCGTGGATTTGCCCTGGCGCTGGATTTGCTTTGGTCGGCAAGTCAGCGTACGCGATCGCGACATTTATTGCGTCGCTGTGCATCGTGCCCGCCATCGCATGGGTCGCGTTTCGGCCAGCGGCAGCTTCAGTTTGGACCACCGTCGCGGTATTTGTCATCGCAACCGTTCTCTGGTTCGCCGAACAAGTTGCAATCAAAAAGGCCGCACTTCAGACACCAAGCGCCCACTCTCTCGTTCGTGGCTTTGTTGCCTCTAGCTGCATAATGTGGTTGGCCATCATTGTGGCCATTGGGCTACTTGTTACCGCCTTTTGTTCTTTGCGGATGGCAGGCTCCGGAATGGTTCCAACACTCGAAAAAGGCGAGCGATTGATCTACCATAAACACGTTGACTGGCAATCCGTTAAGCCGGGCGCGATCATCGTCTATAAGAACGCAAGCGATTCTGCGTGGGGTCAACCGGGGTGGATTGTCATCTCTCGCATCCTCGCTGGGCCCGGAGATAACATCTCGATTCAAGACGGCAACTATGTTGTTAACGGCGCTGCCGGTCCGCCGGTCGCAAGCACGGGCAAATATGATGTGGTGCTCGATATTCCATCGTCCCCTGAATTGCTGACGATTCCCGATGGCCGCTATTTCATCGTTCAGGATTCGCCAAGTGGTGGCTTCGACAGCCGAGTGCTATCTTGGGTGCGCGATGATAACGTCGTTGGCTCCCGACTGTGGTACTTCAGTAATCGCGGCATTTGCAAACCGGTCGAGTAAACCGTGTTTCCAGATGCCGTATGACCATCGCATGCACCGGAGCGGCGGTGGGTAGCGTTTTTTGAAATCAATGTCAACTCCCGCCGCCCGGTGGTGCGTGACGTTAGGCCCGGCTGGCGCGCATTCGCTTCTACGCCGCGTGCACTGTAGAATTCTTGAGCTCATTCGTTGGTATAGACTACGTGGTGCGAGTTCGATGCCGACAGTTCCCAATATTCCTGGACCGTACCGCATTTATTTTTACAGCTTCGACTGCGATGAACCGAAACATGTGCATGTGGTTCGTGAACGCCAAGTCTGCAAGTTTTGGCTCGAACCAATCGCGCTGAGTAGCAACAGCGGATTCTCGGCGAAGGAACTCAACCGAATCAGGGCAATCGTCAAAGATAACGTGGAGCATATACTGGAGGCTTGGGATGAACACTGCGGCGAGTAACGACCCACGTATCGCGGCAATCGAAGTAACAGAGGATTCCATCACTGCTCATCTAGTCGATGGCCGGACTGTGAGCGTGCCACTGGCCTGGTCGTGGCGTCTCTCCGACGCTACGCCAGCTCAGCGAAACAACTTCGAAATCATGGGAAGTGGAGAAGGAGTGCATTGGCCTGACATTGACGAAGATATCAGTGCCACGGGAATGCTTCAGGGCGTGCCGGCGCGCCGGCCAAAACAAGCCATGGGGGATCGCGACCGGGCCTAACATATGAAGGATTAGATTGTGCGGTGACCGAAGGAGACGGGCTGGCGCGTGGAGAGATTGGGTGATGGAATCGATGTTGGCGGCGGAGTGGACCAGCCACAATCTAATCCCTTGTTCAAGTAGCCCGAGGTCAGAAGCTGAGAAGATTGGCGAGGCTACTTGGCACGCGGTTCGCTAATGGGTTTTGCATTTCTCGGCGAGGCATCTGACGAGCACTTGGCGACTCGATTGTCGGTAGAGATCTTCCGTGATGCGAGCAAGCGATGTAGTACTTCGGCTGATTTTGTTCTCTCGTTCGTATTCGGGTGAATTGATTTCGCCATGGAAGTCCTTGATTTTCGCGATCGGCGCGCAGGGGTGGCGGTGAACGGGTACCAATTCGCGAGCAGCGAACTCGTTCCGTATCGTGTCAGTCGCCCACCGTCGTTGAAATGGGTTTCGTTGGTTAGTTCCGTTAACTGGTGTTG
>JANNPR010000546.1:0-2066 GCA_031400345.1 Planctomycetota bacterium
CAATCGCGGTGTCGACCGTAATAACCAGATCTAGATTTATCATCAGAGCGGCAGTGTCGACAAAAGCGGCCTGCGCATCCAAACGTTCACCGAAGTCCACGATATCGATTCGACCTCGCTCCGATGCGATCTGCTCCGAGCCCGGTCCCTTTTGCAAGCTAACGAACCTCACGCCTGGAATCCGGCCGAGGGGTGCAAACTGAGCCAAACTTGTGGACCGTTGTTTGTCTCCATGGTTGGAGGGACTGCCTTGCCAAGCGATGCCAATGGTAAAAAAGTTATTGATGTTCGATAACTCGCGCCGCCAAGTGGCAGCCAATGAGGAGTCCGGCGATAGATAAGGAACTTCCGCGGGAATATTGTGCAGCCGTGTTTTGCAGATTCTGGGTAGGCTCATCAATGGAGCATGAACGTCGAACGGCGGAGGCGTGCTAGTTTGATCGATTAGAACGTCGGCATTTTTAAAACCCTGTAACAATGGAAGCAAGGCTTTTTGGCACTGCAAGATCACTCGCGCTCCTGCACGCTTCAATAGCGTGGCATAACGAACAAACTGCAAGGTATCGCCAAGTCCTTGCTCGGCGTGTAGCAAAATGGTTCGACCGGTCAGAGTGGATCCGTCCCAAAGCGGCTGAGGAAATGCCGGCATTGTGGAACCTGGGCTTTTCCATCGCCATTCGTATTCGTCCCAACCCTTCTCGAAGTCCCCCAACAACAACCAGACGATTCCCTGATTTTTGTGCGCTTCCGCATAACCAGGATTAATCCGCAAAGCTTGTTCTGAGTTCTGGCGTGCCTCGTCATACTTTCCTTGGCGGACCAACGCAGCGCTGAGGTTGGTGTGAGCCACCGCATCATTCGGTGCATACGTGATTGCTGATTCAAAACAGCGAGAGGCTTCTTCGAGCTTTCCGTGCGAAACCAATGCGACGCCCAAGTTGTTGTACGCCGTGTGGTAGTCGGGCTTCAATCGCAGTGCATGTTGGCAACTGGCAATCGCTTCGTCTAATCGACCCAGTGCTTTGAACGTGTTACCCAGATTGCTCAAAGCGACAGGAAATTCTGGTTTGACATACAACGCCTGTCGATAGGCTGCGACTGCATCCTCGTACCGTGTCTGATCGTGGCATGCCATTCCCAAAAAGCACCAGGCGTTAGCATTCGCGGCGTCCATCGTAAGCACCTGCCGGTAGATATCCTCGGCACCGCGGAAATTTCCGGACTGGTGAATTTTCCAACCCTGATTAAGGACTTCCTCTATTGTTGGCATGATCCGTCGCCCTATTCGCGATGTGCATTCGACTCTGCTTGCGCTTTTGGATGCTCGAAGTGTGCGGCTGCGGCCGAAATAACCTAGGAGGTACCATAACGCTCCTTTCGGCGGCAAACCAGTGTGTGAACCCGATAAGGCACGGCCAAGGCAGAAAAAGTATGTAGGGGCCGTTTTTCGGCCCACCTGAACAAAGAACGAGACAAGATTCGGCACTGGCTTGCCTCCGAAAGGTGCGTGATCGTGCGTCCAAACTTATTTCGGCGGCTGCCAGAGTGGCACACTTCTGGTATTCAATCTGCGCACCAACAAAAAGCGCCAGCGAGGTGTGCGAGAATTGCCTCGCTTGCGCGTCGGGTTGGTGTATCTTTCATGCATTCCAACTACTTTCCGGTCCTGCCACTCTCTTTAGGCCTTGAATCGAAGCGCCTACCGAAGCGTGCAGGCATAACATGTTGATCGAGATCACGGGACCAAAAATGTTCTTTGGATTGCCGAAGAAATTATCGTCGCGAAACATTACCGGAGTATGCCAGTACATCGTGTAGCCGATCGATTCCAGAAAGCGAATGAGATTGGGAGATTGCTCACGCCGGTCATTTTCTACATACAGAATCGGGTGATGCTGTTCCAGACTGCGCAGAGCGCCTTGCAGCACCTTCTGATCCATGCCTTCCACATCGACTTTGACCAAATTTAGCCGCGGTAAGTGCAAGGCATCAATGGTTTCGACTGGCACGGCCTCACCTTGTCGATATCCGCCTAGTCCTAAACCGCCGAAGTTGTTGTCGGTGTT
>JANNPR010000553.1:0-5513 GCA_031400345.1 Planctomycetota bacterium
ATTCGACACAAGGTCCAGACGTTGTGACGGAGAACGTCCAGAGTGTGCTCAATACATTGCGAGTCCAGCAGCGTTTGAACTTCTTGGGCTTCAAGGACAGTAATGGAGCTCCATTGACGGTTGACGGCATCCTGGGGGTAAAGACCGAGTCGGCGATCAAGCTGTTCAAGAAGGCGATCACGTTGGTCGATTCAACGGTTGCTTCTTCAACCATCGACTCCAACCTGGACGCCCGGACCGTCCGTTGGCTGAACTTGGCGAATTCCCCGCGTCTCAAAACATTTCATGTCGTTGAGGAGTTGGTGCGAACCGATCTAGAGTTTGCGGCATCGACCCCTCGAGCACTCACGTCGGCCGAAGCCCAGGCCGTCCGCGAAGGCCTGGGAGCCTTGGTGCATCGTGTCGATGATCTGTCCGACTACCAGAAATTGGGCCAACCATTGCCGCTGGTAAATCCGGCGGGCCAGCCGTCTCAAGGGGCTCAATTTGTGACGATCGGGTCCTCTCTCGGACTGCGGGAGTTGCTCGAAAAGGGATTATTTCAGCCCGTGCGCAATTATCTGGACAGTTCGTCCCAGCCTACGACGAACGGATTGAGGACGGTGCTAGACGGCTTAGGGGCCTCTTCGGGCGGACTGGTATCCGTGAGCAGTCTTGGCGACTCGCTGGTTGGCAGCAAACTCGAATACACGCTGACATTGAAAGCCGAACGAACTCACGATCTGCCACTGGACTTCGGCGCGAACGCGTATGGACTGAGCACAGTCAAAACTTTGCCCTTAAAGTCCCGTCTCAATCTCGGCCTGACTTTTGGTGTGGATCTGAGCTTAGGCGAGTCTCCGGCGGACGCCTTTTTTGTGCGGATTAATGATCTCACCGCCAGCGCGGACATAGACATCAAGAAGGCTCACGAATTCGACTTCGCTTTAAACGTCGGCATTCTCGGGGCGAAGGTGGATGATGCGACGCTTAAACTCGACGCCGGCGTGCGCGTCGTCTTCCCCAATCGCGAGGTGTCGCTGGGCGAACTGCAACACACGTCGCTGACGAATCTCGTTTCTCTAAACCCTTCTGGTCGCATAACGGGCACTTTGCCGCTGGTTATCACGCTGGGAGATTACACGGTCAGCGGCTCGCCAGAACTCAAACTAAGTCTCGACAACGTGTTTGGCGAATCGGCTGATGGGCCGGCAACAATCGTTGTGACTCCCAACAGCGACTTTATTGCCAACGGCTTCGAGACATTCGCCAATATGCAAACGCAGGGAGTCGCTGGATTGGTGGCACAGATTGGTGACTTATTGAACGACCTGCGAACTCACGAAACGCTGGCCAAATCACTTCCCTTGGCGCTCGCCAGTGTGGGCGACGCCTTCGACATCAAATCCGCTTGGACCAAGGCGGTTGTCAGCCGACTTCAAGACGATGACGGACAATTGACGTTCGCGACCGTACAGAACCTGCTGAAGCAGGTCCCAGAATTGACGCAAATACATTACAACTCGCTGAGTCACGAGCTGACGTTCGATGTGGACTTCAAACATTCGTTGCCGACGGCGATCACTGGGCTCAGCTTCAATCAAGATCTCGGCAAACTCGGCAGCCTAACAACATCCAGCCCCATCCAGCTTAACGGCAACATCGGTGGGAAATTCACATGGGGTGTGGACCTCAGCCCGCTGGGTGGTGACTTCAAACTGGAGGTCGGAAGGCCGGAGTGGACGCTTGCCAATTTGCACGACAGTCGCGACGTAGCCGACGTACCTGCGGATTTAGCACAGGGAATCGACGGCAAAGACATTCGCATTACGCTCAGCGATAGCACAATCATTGACCTCGATCGCACCGGCTGGACGACCATGGGCAGCGTGTTGGCGGATATTAATGGTCGTCGCTCCGGACAACTTGAAGCCAAGCTGAACGAAGCCAAGAACGCTTTGATCCTGCTTGATCGCTCGGGTGGTGCTGGCATCTTCACCGTAACCGCCCTTAACAAATCAATGGCCGGCTATGCCGGAGTTGGTCTAGGGATTTACGGGCGAGATGAAACGCCGGACGACGACGGTGTGCGGGAAATCGTTGGAGCTCCGCTGCATGACGATACCCTGGCGAATCATTTCTTTTTTGTTACTGACGAAACCCACTCGCCGCAGCTCACGGGAGATTTCCGACTCAACGCCCCCGACATTGATGCCAGCGCGCGGCTGGGCATCGCTGAAATCAACATAGTCAATGGAACGGCTACTGCGACGCTGGATCCCGTCCGTATCACGCTGCGCGAGCCGACTGGTAACAGCCAAGATCATCGCCTCACCGCGCAAGAATTGTTCGATAGCGTCGGCGAAGTGGTGACCGTCAGCGATGTGACTGGATCAGCTGCACTCACCCTGCCGGTCCAGGCGAAGCTCTTCGGCACTCCGCTTCGCGGCGATCCGGTTATCACGGCCACTTGGTCTTCAGCTGCCGGCGCGAGTTTGACATTCACAGGACTCGATGATCTACAAAAGTTGCGGACACTCAACACCAAGATAGTGGAAAATGCGATCAGCAGTATTCAGACGAACTTGATTGGAAACATTGTTGAGCAATCGTTATTGAACGATACACTACCTGTCTTGAATCGAAGTCTGGGCGAGTTGCTTGGGCTCGACGGCCGGTTTGACTCATTTGTTTCTATCTTTCACGCGGCCGGCGAACAGACCTTAGAATCGCTGGAAGAATCACTTGAAACGGCCCTCGAAAAAGCACTCAGCCGTACGGTGACGACAGGCGTGGATGGGCCGTTGGTCGAGCTGGCTCTTGACCAAAGCGTGGCGAACGATCCAGCTCTGAAGATCAAGCTGGGTTTTCGAGCCGAATACGAAGGTAGTCACCCCGTCCATCTTGATCTGGGTGGCACGCTTGGCCAACTAATCGATATCGGAGGTGAAGGCCAGTTCGACGTCATGGCCGAGGCCAATCTCGAACTCGATCTGGGAATCCATCTCAATACGCTGCAACCATTCTTGTATGGCAGTTCCCGTGCGAGGGTTACCGCGAATATCCAAGGGACCGACCTGCGCTTTTCGGCCGCCGTCGGACCGATTGGCCTGTTTGTCGGTAATGGAGGCAGTAGTAACGGTGCCATCAATCTGGACGCGGACGGAGCTGGCTCGAACACGGCGCCGGTTCAATTGAGTATCGGTTTACAGGGGGCGACGGCAACTTCGAGACACGAACTTTCCAGCCTAGTGACCCAGGTTTCCGTGACAGGTGCGTTCCAGGCCACTCTGCCGGTCTTCTTTCCGACGCCGAGCACGCCACAGGGCACTCTCACCGTGACAATCGGCCAGGGAAAATTAAATGCCATGGCAACGAGCCAACAGCAGAGCTCGGCAGACTTCATCAGCAACGCGTTCGGTAGCGTCAATCTTGGGACGCAGCTCGATAGTTTCGCGGATGGCTGGGATGGGCTCTTCCAATTGCTGGACACTGCCATCGACAACCAAGTATTGTTGCAAAAAATTCCACTGGTCGGCGACCAGCTCCGCGATGCCCTCCGGTTTATGGAAGATCTGCGGAACAAGGTCGTGAACAGCCTGGAGACCGCTGGCGAAAAGAGCGTCGCCATCGTTCGTCAACGACTGTTCGAAGCACTGGGGCCGGGCGAGGGCGGCTTGAATTGGCTGCGTGACATCACGGGCGACAATCGTGAAACCGTTGCCGATATTAAGATCACTCCTGAGAATCCAACTTTGGCCACACCGGAAATTCGGGTGGACATGCGGCTGAGCGATACGGCGCCGATCTTGAATGTGCCCATCGAACTTGATGTGCTGGAGGGACTTGGTCTGACGATTGGCGGCAACGCACGGCTGCAAGTCGGATTTGATTGGTACCTCAGCTTCGGCATTAACAAGACCGACGGTGCCTTCTTAGCCACGGGCGGCGCGACTGATCCGGCTGAGTTGAAAGTTTCTGTGGAAGCGACAGTTCCTGGTCTGAATGTCGGCGGCAAGCTGGGCTTCCTGAGCTTGAACGTGAAGGACGATGCGAGTGCTCCGACCCGCCTGTTGGGAAGCTACGTTGTTAACTTCACGGACTCCGATGGGAAGTTGACCCTGAGCGATCTCTCGTCCGGACGAACGATTGTAACGCCGAATTCAGGTTTCGGAGGCACGGCCAATCTGAACTTAGACTTCATGGCCACGTTTGGCGGCGACGCCAAGTTTCCGCACATCGAAACCGACTTTTCGTTGAAGTGGGGCTTCGGCAATCAAGTTTCCACCGCGTTCCCGGATGTACCACAAATCGCATTCGGCAGCGTGCGGCTCAACCCTGGCCAAGCGATTAGCAATTTCGTCAGCCCGATCCTTGACGAAGTTGACAAGGTGCTGGCGCCAATTAAGCCAGTGGTCAAAGTGTTAACCATGCCACTTCCCATCATTTCCGATCTGATCGGTTCCCCGTTTACGCTGGTGGACTTGGCGAAGGGATTCGGGTCTGGCGCGGAAGAGGCCGCAAAATTCATTAAGGCGGCTGGCCAGATATTCGATCTGGCAGAAGCGGCGAAGGGCATCGTGGATTCCGGCTGGATCATTGGCGATTTACCGCTCGATGTGGACGTTCGCCAAGCCGGTGCGCTGCGGAATGTATCCCTACCTGCGGGAAACTCGCTTCCCAGCGGAAAGGCGAAAAGTTTTGTTGACACCGCCAAGAAAATTCCGGGCGGCGGTCTGTCGATTCCGTTGCTCGAGAATCCTATATCAGCATTTCAGTTATTACTGGGTCGCGATATCGATCTGTTCACTTACGACATGACACCGTTCACACTGGACGCCGGCATGCGGATGGTGATACCTATCTTCCCGCCCTACCTCACCCTCATTCTGGCCGGGAATGTCGGGGTAAAGGCCGATTTTGATTTCGGCTTCGACACCCGCGGCTTGCGACAGTTCGCCAATACCGGTGATGTCGGCAAAGTATTCAACGGCTTCTACGCCAACGATCTGAAGAATGGAAAAGATCCTTCGGAAATCACACTGCACGGCAGTTTCGTGGCACAGGCCGCAGGCGGCTTGGATATCGACATAGGTGTGGCGCAAGTCACAATATTGGCCGGCGTCGAAGGAGGCATATTTGCCACCGTTGGCCTGAACCTGAATGATCCCGACAACTCCGACGGCAAGGGCCGCGTTTACGCTGACGAGATCGCCGCCAATTTCCAACGGAGTCCCCTTTGTGTGTTCGACGCGGAAGGGGCCATCAAGGCCGGCTTGAACGCTTTTATCACGATCAAAGCGACAATGAGTCTGGGACTTTTCAGTATTACGATCACCCTCATCGACGAACACGCGGAACTAGTCTCGGCGACGCTCGTGGATTTCAGTGTGAGCTGCGATTCGAAGCGAGAGTTGGCCACCTACGACCCGGGAACCAAAAAACTGACACTGCTCACGACCGACGGCAATGATCAGTTTACGGTGTCGTCGGGCGAAAACACTGGTGAAGTGGTTGTGACTGCGTTCGGTGTG
>JANNPR010000599.1:0-1658 GCA_031400345.1 Planctomycetota bacterium
CGAAGTGTGCCGCTTTCAAAGTCCCATAACCGCAAACTCCTTCCGATCATCGCGTTTCAGCAGTCTATTTGCTTCAGCAAGATTCGTGATTTGAAGCTTGTCAGCATCCCACAGCAACTTGGTTTCAGGGAACCTATTGGCCACGACACCCAACAGTAGTGCTTCCGTCAGAGGGCCTGCGTAACTGAAACTAGCACTGGTCTTGCCTTCGCCCAGACAAGCGTTAACCCACTGATGATAGTGGTTCCCATTCTCCACCTCCGGGCGCTTGTAATCACGAAACTTTTCGTCCGGGAAGAGTTGAGGCTCGGCCACATGAGGGAGGAGCATGTAACCTTCTTCGCCAACGAAAAGCGATCCTTGGTCGGGCAATTTGAGGTTCGAGGGCAGGCGCAGAGTTTCCGATTTTGGCGGGGCGAATGCTCCATCGTACCACGTCCAGACAAGCGAGTCCGTGGTGTATTTCGTGCCGGGAAATTCATACTCCACCACGTTCTGTTCGGGATGGCCAATGCCCGTGGGAGCGCGGCAGGTTGTCTTCACCCATGTCGGAGAGGTCAATTCGAGCGCGGCGTACGGCGTGTCAAAGATGTGTACGCCCATGTCACCTAACGTTCCCGTACCGAAATCGACGAGCTTCCGCCAATTCGCGGGATGATAGACGCTCGGCACAAACGGCCGCATCGCGGCCGTCCCAATCCACAGGTTCCAGTCCAGTGTCTCGGGTGGCTTTTGCTCCCCCGGGAACGACCCGCCATCGTACCCCCAGTTCTTGTTTGACCAAGCGTAGACGCGGCTGACTTTGCCAATCACGCCATTTTGGATCATCATCACGGCTCGTCGATACGGCGCGGTGGAATGCACTTGGATTCCCATCTGCGTCGGCACTTTTCTCTTTTCCGCGGCCAAGCGGAGTTGACGTGCCTCGAAGACTTCGTGCGTCAGCGGCTTCTGGCAATAGACCGGTTTGCCGTAGTTCAAGGCCGTCATGGCTGCCGGTGCATGCGTGTGGTCTGGCGTTGAAACCACGACCGCATCAATCGAGTCGGCAAGGTCAGCCAGCAGCTCGCGATAATCACGGAAGATCTTCGCGTTTGGGTGCTTTGCCTTCGCCATTTGGATGCGTGCCAGGTCTACATCACACAACGCGGCGACCTCGACCTTGGGATGCGATGCGATGGAATCGAGGTCGGCGCCGCCCATCCCGCCAACGCCAATATGTGCGGTTCTCAGCTTGCCATTGGGTGACGCGGCTCGCAAACCCGACGGAAGCAGGGGTGCGGCAGCCAACGCCGCACTGGTTTGGAGAAAAACACGACGTTGCATCTGTAGGTGTGACATTGATGTGATGTTCCCTAAGAAAAAGTATCTAGGCAGATCAGAAGCAGAAGTTATGCGGCATACCAACCCGAAGCGCAAGCGAGATCTGTGAGACTTACCTCGCTTCGGCTTTGCTCAACAAATCCGAAACTCGAAATCCGAAACTCGAAACAAATTCGAAATCCGAAATTCCAAACAGATCCTCCAGCAAGAACTTGCATTTGACTTTTTGAATTGCATGCTTTGGATTTGTTTCGGATTTGGTGCTTCGGATTTCGAATTTCTGCGTGAAACTCTATAGACACCCATACTATTTTTGCTATTTCTAAATTGTTTCC
>JANNPR010000622.1:0-2600 GCA_031400345.1 Planctomycetota bacterium
GATATATGCCCTGCGGCCTTACAGATCGCTAAGCAAAATGCAGTCCGTCACGGCGTCACTGGTCAGATCAACCTGCGGGAAGGAGATTTGCTTGACGGTCTGCCGCTTCAGCCCTGGTTGGACATAGTGGCCAGCAATCTGCCGTACGTTAGCGAGAACGAATTTGCTGGTCTGTCGCGCGAAGTGGCGAAACATGAACCTCGCCATGCACTCGTCGCTGGTGCAACCGGGGTCGAGATCATCGAGCGCCTTATTCCCCAAGCTGCTGAACGATTGCGACCCGGTGGGTCGTTGATCATGGAAATAAGTCCGATGATTGAAACACGTGTCCGGGATTTGTTGTTAGCTGATGAACGCTTTACTGATACCGTGACGATTAGGGATCTTGCCGGCTTGGCACGAGTGGTCGCGGCGCGTCGCGTAAACGAGTCGGGGCCCTACGTGAATGACGTGAAATTAAATCGCCACATCCGCTGGTCAGGCCGGGGTGGCACGTCCCTGAGATGCGAGGAACGAGCGTCGAAGGGGGTGACAAATTCGCATACACGCGAGTAGGGGTTCAAATAGCGTGGTGTCCCGGAGAACCAAGATTGCATCGATACCTAGCAAGAAAGTCTTTTTTTTGCGGCGGCCTTGTTTGAAAATTTCGAGCCCTGGAAAGTTTGCCACGCCCTCCGACGCTCGTTCCTCGCGTTTCATGGCGTGCCACCCCGTATTGGGTCTCCCGCATACATTTCGGCGATTTCTTGCGCGAAATTCGCCTCGATAATTTTGCGCCGCAAGCTCAACTTTTGAGTCATTTCTCCGGTTTCCACGGAAAACTCTCGACCAATCAACACAAATTTTCGCACTTGCTCGTATTGCGAAACGGTTCTCAACCTTTCGAAAATGCACTGTTCGTAGAGGACGCGGACCGCCGGATGTTTGAGTGCGCCTTCTTTCGACGTGACTTGAATTTGACGAGCGGATATTTCCGCGCGGAGTTTATCTGGGTTCGGGACGATTAGCGCTGCGAGATAGTTTTGGCCATCTCCGACAATCAGAGCCTGATGGATGAGTGGATCCTCCATAAGCAGCGATTCCAACAACACGGGCGCAACGTTTTTTCCACCGGAGGTCACGAGAATTTCTTTCTTGCGTCCCGTGATATACAGGTAACCATCAGCGTCAAGTCGCCCCAAATCGCCGGTAAGAAGCCATCCGTCTCGAATCACCTCCGCCGTTGCCTCCGGTTTTTTCCAGTAGCCCTGCATCACATGCGGGCCTCTCGTTTGAATCTCGCCGTCTTCCCCGATTCTCACTTCGACTTCAGGAATCGGGCGACCGACGGCACCTCGCCGAAAATGACTTTCCTTTGAAATTGTGATCACGGGAGAGGATTCGGTTAGCCCGTAGCCCTGCAGCACAGGTACTCCACGCTCGTAATAGAAATCAAACACATGATCGGGTAGAGCCGCACCGCCTGAGCAACAATAGCGCACACGGCCACCTAGTAACTCTCTCACCGCACCTGGCACATCGGCGCGACCACAATCCAGCAGCACTCGCCGAATCTTGTCAAAGAAATACGGGACGCCGTTCATCAGCGTCGGTGCCACCTCTTTGCAATTCTGCAACACCGTTTCGCGGGATTCAGCTAACGCGAGCTGCGAACCAGAAGCGATCCAGGTATACAAGTCGCAAGTCCGAGCGAAAATATGGCTTAACGGTAAAAAGCATAAGCGAATATCGTCAACGCTTTGCTCAAATGCTCTCAGTGTTCCAAGTGCGTTGGAGACGAGATTTTTCTGAGTCAGCATGACGCCTTTCGGTTCGCCCGTCGTTCCGGACGTATACAGAATCGTGGCTAGACTGTCCGTGGGAATTTTAACTGCTGCTTGAACCAGCCGTTCCGCATCCGCATCGACTAGCTGGGCTAACTCAAGTTCGAGCAGTCGCGGCACCTGGTTCTGAATCGCAAGGAACGTCTCATCAAAGGAAACAAACGCCAGACCTTTTCGCAACTGATTCTGCACGGCCACTAATTTCGCAACCTGCGGCTCGTTTGAAACCAACACGACACAGGCTTCGCTGTCATTTATCTGATATGCGATTTGCTCTCCGGTAAGTGAGGAATGCGCCGGAACATGGACTCCTTGAGCCAACTGAATCGCCAGATCTGCCACAATCCACTGATAACGATTTTCTGAAACCTGGACGACCCGCTGACCGGGTTGCACTCCTAAGTGGGAAAGCAGAATCGCCATCCGTTTAATGTCTTGACCAATTTCAAACCAGCTTTTGGTGAGGTATCGTCCATCGATTTTCAAATGGATGGCAGGTGTATGATTGCTGTGCTGGATGCGATTGATTAATAACTCGGGGATGTTAACGGCGTTAAAAAGAGTCATTTCAATTCCATCGAATGTGGCCGGCAGAATTACTACCTAATTCAATCGCAACGTTCGAAAATAGTAGCAATTCCTTGACCTGCGCCGATGCACATTGTGGCCAGGCCAAACTGGGCTCCCCGATCACACATAGTGTTAATTAGGGTTGTGGCGATGCGGGCACCACTAGCCCCTAACGGATGCCCAATCGCGATGGCACCACCCCTGACA
>JANNPR010000649.1:0-5724 GCA_031400345.1 Planctomycetota bacterium
AACGCGAGACTTTTATTCGCGACATTGATTTTCATCAGACGATCGACTCCACGAACGACCGCGGCCTTTATTTGGCCAGCTTGGCAGAGAAGGATAGGCTCAACGAGCCGCTACTAGTACTGACCGCTCAACAGACTCGAGGCCGAGGGCGGCGAACCAACACTTGGTGGTCCAGTGCCGGTGCACTTACGTTTTCAATCGTCTTAAGTCCTCAACAGGATTGGCTTCCGACCGTCCGCTGGCCGATGGTCTCTCTAACGACTGGATTGGCGGTCTGTGAGGCAATACGACTTTTTGTTGGCGACGACGTTGGCGTGTCTCTCAAATGGCCAAATGACGTCTTTCTTGCTGAGCGCAAAGTGTGCGGAATACTGGTCGAGGCACCTTCGATGACGCCCCCCCGCCTGATAGTCGGAATCGGCATTAATGTGAATAACTCATTTGTCGTCGCCCCGTCCGAACTTCGGGCCAAAGGAATTGCCTTGTGCGACGTCACCCACAAACTAATTCAGATGGACGATGTTCTGGTTGCGGTGCTTCAGCGAGTGGAGGCAAACCTAAACCTGCTTGTTTCCGATCACACCCAAGTGCAAAGAAGTTGGTCCCGTTACTGTTTGCTTACCGGCAAGACCGTTCTCTTGCAGACCGGCAACAACCGAGACTGTGGGATCTGCCGAGGTATCGACGTCGATGGTGCGTTGATGCTCGATGGCGAGACCGGCGTGAAGCGGTTTAACTCCGGTATCGTGGTCGAGTTCGGCTAGTCGGGAATATTTAAGCCTGAAGCGACTATAAAGACACCATTCTTCATTTTCATTTTGCACTTTGCATTTTTCACTTTTCATTTTGCACCGCCTTCCGATCATTGGTGGGCCGGCGGCTGCCAGTGGCTCGCTTTGGTAACGACTGTTTGTCACGGTTGCACTGAAATTAACGTTTTATCGCTCTGTTAGACGTAGCGGCACATTGCCGAAACTTACTTCTCACCGAAAATGGGACTAGGCTAGACCGTAGCCCAACAATCTGCCGTTTTGCCAAGGTTGTTACTAGAAGAGACTGTCAATCGGCTTACCAGCAGCGCACGCCACGTGTTCAAACAGCGATTCATCATCCTCGTCGCACTTTGGGGCCTTGCGGCTCACGCGCTGGCTGTCCAGGCAGACGAAGTAAAAAATGTCCAAGTGCGTGCTGGCAACACGGCCATCGACTTTGAGCGAGATGTGCGACCCATTTTCATGCAGCACTGCTACGCCTGCCACGGACCGGACGCGTCGCAGCGGAAAGCGGATCTTCGTCTCGACTCGCGCGCGATCATCTTCTCGGTCTTACCGTCCGGAAAGCAACCGATCGTGCCTTCGGACACGGGACGCAGCGCGGTCATCCAGCGAATCAGCGCTTTGGCCGAGGATCAGCGCATGCCTCCACCCGCCTACCGTCGTGCACTCAGCCAGGACCAAATAGCCACTCTGACCCGCTGGGTCGAACAAGGGGCGCCGTGGCGAGACCATTGGGCATACCAGCCAGTGTTGCGTCCCCTCTTACCGCCGGTACGCAATCCCCAATGGGCTCGCAATCCGATCGACTACTACGTGGAAGGTCAGCGAAGTGAACAAGGGATGCTCTTCTCGCCCGAGGGAGATCGGGCCAAGTTGCTTCGTCGAGTCTCATTTACACTGACAGGACTGCCACCGACGCCACAAGAGTTGAAGGATTTCCTAAGCCATCCGTCCCCGATGGCTTATGAAAAGGCTGTCGAACGGCTGTTGAGTTCGCCTCGTTATGGCGAGCACATGGCCACTTGGTGGCTAGATCTGGCCCGTTATGCCGATACCCACGGATATCACATTGATAGTCACCGCGATATGTGGCGGTGGCGCGATTGGGTAATCCATGCGTTCAATTCAAACATGCCCTTCGATCAGTTCACGGTCGAGCAACAGGCGGGCGATCTTCTACCGAACGCCACGCTTGAGCAGAAAATTGCAACTGGGTTCAATCGCAACAACATGATCAACTTCGAGAATGGGGCATTGGCTGACGAGTACCTTGTCGAATATGCGGCTGACCGAGTGGTGACTACCGCAACCGTTTGGCTGGCACAAACTATGCAATGTGCGCGATGCCACGATCACAAATTCGATCCGTTTTTGCAACAGGACTTCTACAGCCTATTCGCCTACTTCAACCAACTTCCGGAAAAGGGACTTGACGGAGAAAAGGGAAACGCCGCACCGTTTATCGAAACTCCAACCGAATTGCAGCGCCAACAACTTGCCAGCTTCGACGCGGAGATTCAGAGTCTCGAGGCACAAGTGCGGCAACGAATGCTGAGGGAACGCACTGGGCAAATGGAATGGGAGCGAAGTCTTGTTAGTGCGGCAGGCGTGATTGCGGAGCCTCCGCGAGACTCCGAACTGTGGCTGACGTTTGACGCGCCGGATGTCTTGGCCAACCGAGGAACAGCCCACGTCGAACCGAAATCCTCGGCTGGCGTAGAAACCCTACCCGGGAGAATCGGTAAGGCAGGTCAGTTTAACGGCGAAGTTGGGGTCGAAGTTTCGGGACTCGCCGCCATCGATCACGACCATCGATTTACTATCAGCTTCTGGATGATGCCAACTACCGCTGAGGACGTATTCGTCTTGGGTTGTGTTGGAAATGTTCCAACTCGTCGCGGTTGGGAGGTGCGCACTAGCGGCGGTAGCCTGCGAGTCGCCCTGTTACATGATGGGGCGAATGCGATCGAGATCCGGGCGCGCGAACGGTTGAAACTTAGGAAATGGCAACATTTATGCGTGACCTACGACGCATCCGGAGCGGCAGCTGGTCTGAGGGTGTTTGTCGATGGTCAGCCCCAGTCTATCGACATGATTCGAGATGCTTTAGCGGGAAGCTTCTCCACTGCAGAACCGTTACAGATTGGTCGGGAGTCCGACGATGCCGGATTGCGCGGCCTGCTAGATGAAGTGCAGCTGTTTCGCCGCCAGATAACCGACGAAGAGGTTCGAAGTTTGGCGGGGAGCGATCCCATCCGCGACATTCTTTCGGTTCCACCGGAACGTCGAAACAAGGATCAACTTCGCATCATTCGCGAACATTACTTGGAAAAGTACGACGCCGAATACCAACAGCTTCGTTTGCGATTACAAGTGACTCAGAAAAACAGAGAGTTAATCCGACGGACCGTGCCGACGACCATGGTGATGCAAGATGTGTTGCCTCCGCGAGCGACCCATATATTGCTGCGTGGCCGATACGATGCTAAGGGACCTCCAGTTCGACCCAGTCCACCCGCCGCACTAATGCATCCGACGTCGTACGACTTGAATGATCGACTAGGGCTCTCTAAATGGCTTGTCGACAGTTCGAACCCACTTACGTCCCGGGTGTTAGTAAACCGGTTGTGGGAGTTCCACTTTGGCATTGGCCTGGTTCGCACGTCCGAGGATTTCGGCACGCGCGGCGAACTTCCTAGCCATCCGGAGTTACTTGATTGGTTAGCCAGCGAACTCGTTCGCAGCGGTTGGGATCTAAAACACCTACATCGGCTGATCGTCACGAGTTCGACTTATCGCCAATCCAGTCGCGTAACGCCCGAGCTTTTGTCGAAGGACCCGCAGAATCGATTTTTAGCGCGAGGTCCGCGTCTGCGACTTTCAGCCGAGTCCATTCGCGACAACGCTCTGATTGTCAGCGGCTTGTGGTGCGGCACATTGGGTGGTCCCAGTGTCAAACCTTATCAGCCAGTCGGTTTGTGGGAGGAGGTTTCGTACGACCCGGACCGATACAGCGCACAGGTGTATGTTCCAGATAAGGGTTCTGCATTGTATCGACGAAGTCTTTATACGTTTTGGAAACGTAGCGTGCCTCCGCCTGGACTGGCGGCATTCGACGCACCCGACCGCGAAGTATGCTGCGTCTCTCGATCGCGAACCAATACACCTCTACAGGCGTTGGTTTTGATGAATGACCCAACTTTCGCTGAAGCGGCTCAAGCTTTAGCGCAACGCATTTTGCTCGAGGGCGGGGCCGAATTTCGGTCGCAATTGGAGCTTGCGTATCGCCTCACCGTGTCGCGACTTCCGTCCGATTCAGAACGTAACGTGTTCCGGGAGATGTTCGAAAAACAATGGCATGAGTTGGAGCGTCGAACGGTTGCCGGCGACGAGCGTGAATCAGTTACCGGATCGGTTCAAGATGAAACTTCAGTCCACCAAGCGGTCTGGACGATTCTGGCGAATACTCTGCTCTGCCTTGATGAGACGATCACCAATGAATGACGATTCCAGGAGATCCGAGATGAACACATCGCGGGTGACGAATAAGTGCGCGCCACTCAATGTGCGATCAGACACAATTTCCAAGAATCTGTTTCACCGCAGGCAATTTCTGTTCACCTCAGGATTAGGGATCGGGGCGGCTGCATTAGCGACCTTGTTCAAGTCCGATTCGGCGTTCGGTGAACAGCCGACAAACACTCGGAACTTACTGATTTCACCGCGAGCCAAGCGGGTTATTTTCCTGCATCAGTCGGGAGCGCCTTCGCAGATCGACCTCTTCGATTTCAAACCGAGGCTGGCTGAGTCGCATGGTGCCGAATTGCCTGAGTCCATTCGCAAAGGGCAGCGATTGACAGCCATGACAGCCGAACAGGTGAAAAAACCCTTAACTGCTTCCATGTTTCAGTTTGCCAAACATGGTCAGTGCGGCGCCGAGGTCAGTGAGTTGCTGCCCTATACGGCCGGTATCGTGGATGAACTTTGCATCGTTCGCTCATTGTTTACTGAAGCCATCAATCACGACCCCGCCATCACGTTTATGCAAACCGGCAGCGAGCAGCCGGGCCGACCCAGTATGGGTGCCTGGATGAGCTACGGTTTGGGGACGGAGAATTCGGACCTGCCGGCATTCATCGTATTTATTTCGGGAGGGCAACCTGGTGATCAGCCGCTCTTCAATCGACTGTGGGGGTCCGGCTTCCTGCCATCGCAACACCAAGGCATGAAGTTCCGTGGCAAAGGGGATCCCGTATTGTTCCTTTCCAATCCGCCAGGCATTACTGGATCGATGCGGCGGAACATGCTCGACGGTTTAGCTCGCCTCAATCGCGAGCATTTCGAGCTCGCAGGGGATCCTGAAATCGAAGCTCGCACGGCACAGTTCGAACTTGCCTATCGCATGCAATCGGCAGTGCCGGAGATTGCCAACATCCGAGACGAACCTGCACACGTTCTGGAACTTTATGGTCCCGATGTAAGCATCCCGGGCACCTACGCCTGGAACTGCTTGATGGCCCGGCGATTAGTCGAACGCGGAGTGCGATTCGTGCAGTTGTACCACCGCGATTGGGACCACCATACCGACCTGCCGTCTCGCATCCGCCTTAAGTGCCGAGAAACGGACCAGCCGTCCGCCGCTCTAGTCATGGATCTAAAACGGCACGGTTTGCTCGATGACACGCTGGTCATTTGGTCGGGCGAATTTGGACGAACCTCGTATTGTCAGGGAGAGCTCACCAACGAGAACTACGGGCGTGATCATCATCCACGATGCTTTTCAGCTTGGTTAGCTGGTGGAGGAGTTCGTTCGGGAACGACTTTCGGACTCACCGATGAATTTTCTTACAACGTTGTCGACCAGCCGGTCCACATCCATGATCTGCAAGCCACGATGCTTCATTGTTTGGGAATAGACCACACGCAATTGACTTTCCGTTTTCAAGGT
>JANNPR010000666.1:0-3935 GCA_031400345.1 Planctomycetota bacterium
ACACGGTGTGTGCCTACTACCGCGGGGGCCTACTACATCTCCGACGTGGCCATCACTTTCGGTGCCGGGCGAGAGAATCGATCTTGGAGCGCCTCGACTGTCATTTCTTCTTCACGTAGCGCTTCCATCGCCTTGACGGCAGCTTCAGCGGCTTGAATGGTGGTAATGCATGGAACACCGTGTTGCACTGCGGCAGCTCGGATGCGTCCCTCGTCGGTTCGTGCACCTTTACCACTGGGCGTGTTCATGATCAGCGCTACCTCACCATTGATCAGATAGTCAATTAAATTTGGGTGCCCCTCGGCCAGCTTTCTGACATGCGTGACCTGAACTCCGGCCTCTTCCAGGCGTGTGGCGGTTCCTTCCGTTGACAAAATTTCAAAGCCCATAGCGGCAAGCCGTTGAGCCAACGGGACGATCTGTTCCTTATGGCGTCGAGTGACACTTAAGAAAATCTTGCCCGTCGTTGGTAGTACAACACCGCTGGCTAACTGGCTCTTGGCAAAAGCGATGGAAAAACTCTCGCTCACTCCCATGACCTCACCGGTGCTACGCATTTCGGGTCCCAGTACGATGTCGACGCCCACAAACTTGCGGAACGGAAACACACTTTCCTTAATAGAGACGTGAGCCGGAGTAGGTTCGCTGGTAATTCCCAGCTCGGAAAGTGTCATGCCAGCCATGACCTTGGTAGCAAGCTTTGCCACGGGCACCCCGGTCGCCTTGGCCACAAACGGCACGGTGCGGCTGGCACGAGGATTAACTTCCAGTACATAAACGTTGCTCACTCCGTCGACCTTTTTGACGGCAAACTGAACATTCATCAATCCCACTACGCCAAGCCGAAGCGCCAGGGCGTGCGTCGCTTCACGAATCTCTTGAATCACAGGCTCAATGAGACTGTATGGTGGAATGGCACACGCCGAATCGCCTGAGTGAACACCCGCCTCTTCGATGTGTTCCATGATCCCCATGATGACGACGTTTTCACCATCACTGAGGCAGTCGACATCGACTTCAGTAGCGTCCTCTAAGAAACGATCGATCAACACCGGCTGACCTTGAGAGGCGACGAATGCCTCGGCCACATATCTTTCGAATTGCGCATGGTCGTAACAGATCTCCATGGCTCGGCCGCCCAGCACAAAACTGGGTCGCACCAGGCAAGGAAAACCGATTTGGGAAACGGCACTGCGGGCCTCGCTTAAGTTCCGGGCGATTCCGTTGGCGGGCTGTTTCAGGTTCAGTCGATCTAACAGGAACTTGAACTTCTCACGATCCTCGGCCGCCTCGATTGTTTCGACACTGGTGCCAATGATGGGAGCCCCAGCGCTGGACAATGCTCGTGCCAGGTTCAAAGGCGTTTGGCCGCCCAACTGTACAATCAATCCATCTGGTTGAATGCGATCGCAGATGTTCAGAACATCTTCGGTCGTAAGCGGCTCAAAGAAAAGCAAGTCGCTGGTATCGTAGTCGGTACTGACCGTCTCCGGATTGGAATTGACCATCACCGATTCAATACCCATCTCCCGCAGGGCAAAACTTGCGTGGCAACAACAATAATCGAACTCGATGCCTTGCCCAATACGATTCGGTCCGCCTCCGAGAATCATGATTCGGCGCTTGCCCGGTTTCTTCGGAGGGGTCTCGTCACTCCCTTCGTACGTCGAGTAATAATAAGGGGTATACGCTTCAAACTCGGCGGCACAAGTGTCGACGGCCTTGAACGAGGCCACGATTCCGCGAGATTTGCGTTCGGCGCGAATGTCCATCTCACTGCAGTTCCAAAAAGTGCACAATTGCCGATCGGAGAACCCGAATTGTTTAGCCTTGAGCAACCTGGCCGAATCCACGCTTTTAACCTCGTGGAACGCCCTCAGGTCGTTTTCCGCTTCGACAATTTCCGCTAATTGGTCCAGGAACCATGGGTCAATTCCCGTTAGCCGATAAATATCGTCAATACTCATTCCGCCTTTGAGCGCGTAACGCAAGTACCAGACTCGGTCGGCATTCGGAATCGAGAGCTTGGCACGGATTTCGTCGTATCCCGGTTGTTGATCGGTACCCCACAAGTCCTTACCGTCACATCCGAAACCAAAACTACCGACCTCCAAACCGCGCAGTGCCTTTTGGAATGACTCCTTAAAGGTGCGCCCGATGGCCATGGTCTCCCCGACACTCTTCATTTGAGTGGTGAGCGTGGCATCGGCCTCTGGGAATTTCTCGAAGGCGAACCGCGGAATTTTGGTAACTACGTAGTCAATCGTTGGTTCAAAACAGGCAGAGGTCTTTCGCGTAATGTCGTTGGGAAGCTCGTGAAGCCGATAACCGACGGCAAGTTTGGCCGCAATTTTCGCGATGGGAAAACCTGTAGCCTTGGACGCCAAGGCGGATGAGCGGCTGACTCGAGGGTTCATTTCGACCACAATCATCTTGCCAGTTTGCGGATGGATCGCGAACTGAATGTTCGATCCGCCCGTCTCGACACCGATTTCGCGGATCACCGCCAAACTAGCATCGCGCATCCGCTGATACTCTTTGTCGGTGAGAGTTTGAGCGGGAGCGACCGTAATCGAGTCGCCGGTGTGGACCCCCATTGGATCGAAGTTTTCGATGGCACAGATGATTACGACGTTGTCATCCATGTCGCGCATAACTTCCATCTCGTACTCTTTCCAACCGATGATTGACTCCTCAATCAATACCTCGCCGATGGGTGAATAGTCCATTCCGCGGCGTACCAAGGTATCGAATTCTTCCCGGTTGTAAGCAATTGAGGAACCACTGCCCCCCAACGTGAAACTGGGTCGCACTACGCAGGGTAAACCGACCATCGTCAGCACTTTGCGCGCGTCGTCCAAGTTGCGAACCGTCTCCCCGTTGCAAACTTCTAATCCGATGCGTGCCATCGCTTGTTTGAATAGTTCCCGCCCTTCCGCCTTGGCAATCACGTCCGGTTTGGCGCCGATCATTTCCACCCCGAATCGCTCGAGCACACCTTGCTGATGCAATTCCATCGCCAAGTTAAGTCCCGTCTGACCGCCGAGCGTAGGTAACAGCGCCTGTGGACGTTCTCTTTCGATGATTTTGGCGATAATTTCCCATGTCAGAGGCTCGATGTACGTTCGATCGGCGGTATCCGGATCGGTCATAATGGTGGCCGGATTCGAGTTGACTAAAACCACCTCATAACCTTCTTCGCGCAGGGCCTTACATGCTTGCGTTCCCGAATAATCAAACTCGCAGGCTTGACCAATGACGATGGGTCCGGAACCGATTAACAGAATCTTTTTAATATCGTTTCGGCGTGGCACGTTGTTTTGAGCTCTTATTTGACGGCGTAAGAACAAGCAATTCAGCGATGAAGGTTAGGTGTTGATGCCCTCCACCGCGATACAAGTAAAATCTCACGAAGTTAACCATCCAGTTGCTTGTCTTCAAGGGGCGAAACCAGGGTTGTGAGACTTCGCATCGCGAAAGTGGAGGGGAATTCGATCTGGAGTTTAGCGAAAACGACAACCGCCATCCGGCTTGCCCGGGTGGTTTGCGGCCTTTGAACTACTCGAACAGCGCGCTTTCGTGAATGTCGAAGTAGTGTACAAGCCGTTGAAGTTCAGGGACGGAAGATTTCGCCGTCTTTGCCCTATGACGTATAAGATATCGCGCCGATTTCGTCTCGGTGGATTAGCGGTCTCTGCTCTAACGAAATTGTTCGACTGTCCTAAGTTCTACCTAATGTACGTCCGACATGCTTCATCATTTTGATTTTTAAAAAACGCATGTTTGTCGATGGAAATGGACAAAAATGATCGACCTTTTTCTTCTATGATTTCCATTAGTGAAGATCAGCGAAGATTAGTGTTCCTTCCCCAATCAGGATCCAATGGTGCGTTAGGATTGGTCGTGCGCATGGATCACTAGCGGTTTAAGTATCG
>JANNPR010000684.1:0-3229 GCA_031400345.1 Planctomycetota bacterium
ATTCTGGCTGAATTCCGATCCAGATAATGAATACCACCAAGGGTGCCAGCGCCAGCATTTCGCGGACACCTAAATCCGGCGCGGGAACGTGAGTTGGTCCTGAATGACTTTCACTTGGCTCCTTAAGGGGACCAAACAGGATTCGCTGGACCATCCACAACATATACCAGGCACCCAACACGACGCCGGTAAGCGAGGCCAGGGAGAGGATCCGAAATTGCGTCTGCCAAACTGGGGGAGTTTCGGTCCAGGCGCGTTGGAAGGCTCCCAACAGCACCATGAACTCTCCAGGAAAGCCATTTAAACCTGGCAATCCAATGCTCGACATCGTGAACACGATCAGGAAAAACGCAAGTCTTGGTAGCCGTCTTGCCAAGCCACTCATCTGGCCAATTTCGCGAGTGTGATAACGCTCGTAAAGCATTCCCACCAAGGCGAACAGCCCCCCGGTCGACAACCCGTGATTGATCATTTGCAACGTGCCGCCTTGCATCCCGATTCGGTTCAACGCGAACAAACCCAGCATGCAAAATCCCAAGTGACTGACACTGGAATAAGCGATCAGTCGTTTCATATCCGACTGAGCAAGTGCGACGAACGCTCCGTAGATGATCCCAGTTACGGACAGGCCCAACACAAATGGCATGCAGGCGACCGTCGCGTCCGGAAGCATGGGAATATTGAATCGCAGAAATCCGTAGGTGCCAATCTTCAATAAGATTCCGGCCAGAATTACGCTCCCGGCCGTCGGAGCTTGGACGTGGGCCAAAGGCAACCAGGTATGGAAGGGGAACAAGGGTACTTTGATGGCGAAGCCCGCAAATAGTGCCAGAAACACCGCCAGCTGCATGTTGACAGGCATCGGATGTTCACGCAGCGAACGAGTCAGCACAGGAATTCCAAAACGAAGGATGCCCAAACCAGATTGGTGATAATCCCAGAACACGATCGCCAATATTCCCAGGAACGTAAGCACGCTCCCGGCGAACGTGAATAAAAAGAACTTTATGGCTGCGCGTCGCCTTTCTTCGCTCCCCCAAATCCCAATCAAGAAGAATAATGGGATCAAAGTAAATTCGAAGAACACGTAGAACAAAACCAAATCACGGGCCGCGAACACACCCAAGCAGCCGAATTCAAGCAAGAGTAGCATGCCGTAAAATAGTGCGGGTCTATCTTCGATCGCTTCCCAACTCACTAAGATAGCCGTCACCATCAGCAACGCGGAAAGACCAAACATCCACACACTTAGTCCGTCCAATCCCAGGCTCAAACGGATATCGAACGGAGAATTGGCAGTGGCGGTGAACCAAGCACGCTCGACCACGGCAAAGCCGAGGGGATCGTCGAGTGGCGGATAACAAGCAAGGATCGTAGCCGTCGCGGCTAATGCCAACACAGCGAACAACAGTGCTGTCCACCGAACGGCATTTCTGCCCCAACTAGAAATCGGGACCATTGCCACGGCCCCAACTAGCGGAAGTCCAATCGCGATGAGTAACAGCTTTTCTATCATCCGTTCGTATCGATCTGTTGTGCTCTAGGCAAGTCGGTTGAGTGATCGTCCCCTTCGGATCGGGGCTAAACGATGCATCACATCGGCGGCATCACTTTATCCCCCCGCCCAAAGCATCCTCGCCGCCAACAACACTAGCATCCCTAACACCATCGCCAGCGCATAAAACTGAAGCAATCCCATCTGCAAGGATCGCATTAGTGTGCCGAGCGATAGAGGTACTCTCCCAACGAAATTCACGAAGGCATCCACGATGTGGCGATCCACTGCGTAACAGGCTGATGCCAAAATTCGTAGAGGCTGCACAATGACTAAGTTGTAAAGCTCGTCAAAGAAAAACCTGTGAAACGACAGTTTGTAAGGGGCCAAATAGTTGCCCAACATCAACGGAGCGGCCAGAATCAAGACGATCATGCGCAGCAGAATTCGTACGAGCGAAACCAGCCAACCCAATCCGCTTGCGCTCGACACCCGGTAAATCGCATCCACCCAGGCTGGCCTTCTCCACCGGGAGACGGTTTCTACATCGCCAAGTTGTGCAAATAATTCAAAATTCATCAGTGACTTAAGCCAACGGACTTCTGAGTGGTCGCCTAGATACAAGTACGACGCGAGCACCACCCCGGATGTTGCCACGACGGTGCTTAACCCGGCGACGAATCTATGAAACTGGTAGGGCTCCCACGTGGCCGCCACGAGGCCATCTGCCAGTGAGGGCGTGAACCGCAAGAATTCAGCGAACAAATGTGCGGGTCGCGCCATATACGTTCTGTCGAAAAACATTCCGACGAATACTGAAAAAACCGCCAGGATGATTAACGGCCAATACATGACTGGGGGAGATTCATGCGCGTGATGCCCTGCCTCGAATGGAACACGCGTCTCTCCGTAGAACGTCATCAGGAAAGCTCGAAAAGTGTAAAACGCCGTAAGAAACGCACTCAACAAGGCGCCATAGAACAACCATTCGTACGCGCGGGCGTGCCCACTCAGTTGGCTATCACTGTAGCGCTTGAATAAAACTTCGGACGACTCTGAAACAGCGCCACCGGCGGCCCGCCAGGCCACCGTGTGCACTGCGTTATCGCTCACGGCGTGCTGGTAATTGCTCACGGCGTGTTGAGAATCGCTCTGGGCGTGTTGGACGTCACCAGCCCGTTGATGACGGCGTTCAAGCTCGTGATGTAGTTGATGTGACTTCTCTTCCACGGCAGCCACGATTCCATCCTTGCTCCAGAAACCTGAAAATACTGGCATGCCTGCCAACGCCAGACAGCCGATCAGAAAGGTCCAATGGGTAATTGGCATGATTCGACGCAATCCGCCAAAGCGTCGCATATCGATCACGTTTCCCATAGCGTGCATCACAGAGCCGGCCCCAAGGAACAACAGCGCTTTAAAAAAAGCGTGGGTAAACAAATGAAACATGCCCGACGTAATTCCGGCGAACGTGCCAGCACCTAGACCCAAAAACATGAATCCCAATTGGCTGATCGTGGAATAGGCCAACACACGTTTCAGGTCAAATTGCGTTACAGCGATCAGGCCCGCAAGAAGTGCTGTAAAGCCGCCAATACCTGCCACGATTAATTGAGCGTCCGGTGACACCATGAACAAAGGCGTGCAGCGAGTCACCATGTAGACACCTGCCGTGACCATCGTTGCCGCATGGATCAAAGCACTAACTGGGGTCGGCCCTTCCATGGCATCTGG
>JANNPR010000735.1:0-4206 GCA_031400345.1 Planctomycetota bacterium
GGCCTTACCGATGACGATCTGGCCCCAGGCACGATCAGCCCCCTTCGGTTGCAATACGGGAAGAGCGACCGTGACATTTTTCCCGACGTCGAGTTCCTGCGTCGGTTGTTCCCATGCCAGCCGAATTTGAACGGCGCCCAGAAATTCGTTTTCGCCGGCGAAGTTCCAGGCCACGTATTCATTGTCGACGTCATCGGGAACTGGCTCGATCGTACTCTTGCGTATTCCAGGGGTCTGCACATTGATTTTGGTGGATAGACCTTCCGGAACGTCAATACGCAGCGATTTTACTCCACTATACAAAATGTCATACGAGAACAACGCATCGTATTTGACGACTCCATCTTCAAAACGCGCACTTAAGAGCTGCCGCACGGTAATCTGGTGGCGGCGGCGTTCGATGGCCAACGTCAACGTCGTCGGCGGTTGTGTAAATGCGTATGCCAAGACTTCACGGGTAGTGGGAAATCGTCCATCGCGAACCGTGGGCAAAGTCTGCAATGCTTCTTGAAACGTGATGCTGGTTAGTCCTTCGGTTTTGGACGGGTTTAGCAGTAGGCTTTCGGGTGCGTAGACGATCAGTCGTCCCGAGGCACGCTCAACGGTGTCGCTTGCTACTCGTGGCAATGTCAGAACCAGATCGGATTTCTTTCCAGTCGGGCTAAGTAGATTGACGTCGTTTTGGCGTTTCTGCAGTTCGACGAACAGTCCGATCCGACCCATTGCCTTACGCGCCAGATTAACCTTGAGCCGGTTTTTTTGTTCTCCCTCTACATGAAACGCGTCGACCGCCGCCGCCTGGGCTCCTGCGGCCTCTCGTCCACGTACGGCACGCAGCTCGAATCCTACGGGCAAGTCCAACTCAAGCTGGAACACGCCTGCGCGCTCGACTTCAAAAATGGCCAGCAAATTGAGCGTTAGCTGTTCGGGCTCGATGTAGACTTCGACCAATTCTTCGGCCCGGACCAGGGGCGTGACTTTATCGACCTGCAGAGCCAACTCGAACGGAGCTGCCGCATAGCGAAACGCAAAGGCCCATTGTCCCGCCGCCAGAGGTTGCGGTAGTTCCGCGGAATCCAGTTGCGTAACGCCGCGGCGTTGGGCTAGCTCGGCCCGCAACTCGCTCCCAAACGACACTACAACAACACCTTGTTGCCGGCCTGCCCCCACCGCCTTGACTACTGGAACTTGGATGACTTTCTGCAACACGTCGTCTCCGAGTTTTTCTAACTCGACGACTAATGCCTGAGTGGTTCGAGCTGGCTCAAATAACTGCACGGTAATCGTTTGGACATCATCTGCCGTTTTTACCTCCCACTGTCGAACGTTCGCATCGAATACGCCGGTGACTTTATGGTCCACGGGAACTTCAATTACCAACTGCGAAAGTTCAGCGCGGCTAATCGCGTAAGCCAAGCGAGTGTGAGTTCGGACGGAGCCTTCTTCGATAATAATTTCCTGTTGTGTTTGAACGTTGGTGAGGGCATCGAGGCCCGCAGCACCTTCGGATTTGGGCGTCCAATCGATCCGTACCTCGGGCGCCGCGCCGACAAATGCCAGAACGACGGTCTCTTCCGGCTTGGGCTGCGCGTCGGGATCGACCGGTGCTTCGGTGGCCGCAATCAGCGGTTGAATATTGACCTTTACTCCGGTTTGCGGAATTCTTACTCGCCAGCGGTTCACCGGTGCAGTGGGCGCTTGAAACGAGACACTGTTCTGACCGGGCGTTTTCGTAAACGCCTTCGAATACTCCAACGTCAAATCGAGTTGTTTTGCTTCCTTGCCAGTTTTTTCAATGAGCAAATAATGCCCGGACCCCGGTTCAAACAGGATACGAGCAGGTTGATCGCCCAGTTTGGCTGAACGTATTGCAGCGTCCGGTAACCGGAGACTAATCTTATGCCAACCATCGCTGATGATGTCGAGCTTGATGTTCGCAGTCACGCTGATGACATCCCGCTCGACCACGGCGTCGTTTTCGATCTCGGTTATCAGTGCGCCAACGGGTGGTTTGGTATCCGTGGTGGGAGCCTGTTTCTCCTGGGCGGCCTTCCAAAGCTCTTGGAACTTCTCGTACGGTAAGAAGACGCCGCGTCCTTCTTTCTCAAAAATCTCCCGCAGTTTCGTATACGGAATATAAATTGTCTGTTCGCGAACGGGTTTTTCTTTCTCGTCAGCAGCTTTCGGGGGGACTTGGGCATTCACTGGGAAGACATTGCCCAATACAAAGAATAGGCAGCTGAAAACCACGAGTCGTTTGGCAATCATAGGAACCAGGTCCTTGTCACTAAGTACACAGGCAGACCAGACCGGCAGCGCCCCCGGCACCGGTTCATTGGTAAGACGAAACAGCAGACGGTTTTGTTCTCAGAAAATCAGGTGTTAGGTAGTACGGGCGGACGGTTTTGCTCTTAACACAGACCTGAAGCCTACGAAAATGCTCCAACAGCTGTCTGCGTCCCATACCTTAAACGTCCAGACACCCGATATCGTAACAGCTATCTAAGAATAGGCTTCGAGTAGCGGATCGACGAAAGAACTGCGCAAGAGGATAACCTTATAGACGCAACGTTCCTGTTGCGCACCTACGAATGATCGTTACGACCGGAGCTAGCGTCTGGTCTGGAGCCTGGAAAGAGTCGGCCACAGTAAACCAAATCCTATACTAGAAAACCATGTTTCACATCCGATCGATCGTGTTTGTTTTCACATGCGTTGCCCCGCTGGGCATTGTCCAGGGCGTGGACCACGTACAGGTGAAACAGAGCGGCGGTAGCAAACACGTGACCGGCCGAGTGATTGTCGAGGCAGCCGATGGCGGAGTGCTACTACTCGATCGGGGTGGAACGCTTTGGGCGCTGCAGCCTGACGAGATTGAAAACAGGTCCGTCGACGAGGAACCCTTTTCCGCGCTTAGCCGCGAAGAATTACGCAGGCATCTGACGGCAGAACTTCCGTCCGGATTTCGCATCCATGAAACGGCCCACTATCTGATTGGATACAACACCTCCACGACGTATGCGGAGTGGTGCGGCGCACTATACGAGCGGCTGTACGGGGCCTTTACCAACTATTGGAAACACCGGGACTTCGATTTGCATGAGCCGGAAGGCCCATTGGTGGCTCTGGTGTTCGCGGACAAAGCGGCCTATTCCGCCTATTCCCGCGGCGAATTGGGGGAAGCGACATCTTCGATCATCGGTTATTACAGTCTCCGCACGAACCGAGTGACGATGTACGATTTGACAGGGGCCGATGCCTTGATCGGATCTAAGGGCCGAGCTACCTCGTCGTCACATATCAATAGGTTGTTGTCGCAACCGAACGCCGAGCGTATGGTCGCGACTATCATTCACGAAGCGACTCACCAAGTCGCATTCAATTGTGGTTTACAAACTCGGTACGCTGACATTCCATTGTGGGTTAGCGAAGGAATCGCGGTGTGGTTTGAGACTCCCGACTTGTCAAGTTCGAAGGGTTGGCGGAACATTGGCGGAGTCAATCAGGCCCGCGTCGTCGACTTTCGTCGCTACCTCAACAAACGACCGGCCGATTCCTTGCAAACACTGATCGCGAATGACGAGCGTTTTCGAGATCCCAAAGAGGCGATTTCCGCCTATGCCGAAGCTTGGGCTTTGAATTACTTCCTCTTCAAGCGACACGGCAAGGATTACGTCCGTTACCTGAAACAGTTAGCCGAAAAGAAACCGCTTATGTATGACTCACCTCAGCAACGCGTCGACCAGTTTGAAGCGTGTTTCGGCGCGGATTGGCAGCGATTGGATCACGAATTCTTGAAGTACTTCCGCGAGGGAAAATGATGGATTTAGGAGGTTAGGATTTCTGCTAGTGGTCCATCTACTTCAAAATTGTAATCATTCTTCCCTCGTAGGATGGGCACTCCTGCCCGTCTTTTCTCAGTACATTCGGCGGGCAGGAATGCCCGTCCTGGCCTGCGCAGTTTGTGCGAGTCAAGATCACAAAATGCATTCGTCCCGAGTTTGTTTTTGTTCCGTTTCCCAGTGTATTCGGGGCGAAGCCCCAGCAGATCACCCAGCCCAGGCAAAGTCGCGGTCTCAGCCGCGGACGCCGGCCTGGGTTATGGTGCCGCGCTTCCCTCGGCCGAGAGATGGACGTCGTTGACAATCGGCACGGAAACGAGGCCGAAATATTTTGCGGACTGGGTTCGAGTCTTGGGATCGCGGT
>JANNPR010000739.1:0-5426 GCA_031400345.1 Planctomycetota bacterium
GCCAGCTTGCAGCAAGCGGCTGGTCGCGGCAATCCGTTCCCAACGTTCATCCAGTTCTTTGCGAAATTCTCGGTCGAATTCGATCAGCGCGTGACCCTGATGCATCGGGCCGAATGAAACCTGAATGGTTTCAAAGAAGTAGTTCTCCGGACGAACTAGGCGGCGCTTGATGTCTTTTAAACTGTAATGCACCAGCGGAGACGCCGCGCTCGATCCGAGATACTCGTCGATGTATTCCTCAACAGCCGCAGCCAGTTCCTCATCCAGTGCTTTGTCGCATTCTCGCTTTCGTGCGTGCGGACCGGACGATACAACAATCCGCTGCAGATCGCCCTCAACCACGGGTGCTGAGTCCACCCAATTGGGACGTGAGGGGGAAACCACTACGCCTCCGATGGCCAGCGCTGGCTTTTCACGTGAGTTTCCGTCTTGAGACTCAATCTGATCGACCTTAGCGTCGGCGGGCGTTGCAGCCGGTTTGATTGGGTCGCTGGATCCGGAAGTGGGTGAAGTAGTACTTGCACTGGAGTTCGACTCCGAAGATTCGACTTCAACAACGGTTTCGGTCGTTTTCTCCTGGACCGCCGAAACCACGACGGCAGCCGCGCTCTCTGGAGTGGCATCATCCGGGTTAACGGCTGGCCGAGGCGTGTCGCAAGCGACTGCTGCCGAAAGAAAGGTGAACTCGGCATTACTTAACTTCGCAATTGCCGACATTCCCGCCATCAAACTTAGAAGACCAATAACGGCACGAGTGGTCGGTCGTTTCGGTTCGCCATTCCATACGATAAACATGGCGAACATCGCGGCAGTCCCGAGGAAAAGAAGTGACATGGCATGTTCCTCATCAAATTTAGTACGCCGGTATCGCCCGTCGGACCGAGTATATACCGTTCGTACAACAGACCTAATTACGTGCGACTACGCTTCTCTAACCTGTTGGCGAATACGCTCTCGTTCTGAGGTGCTCACCATTGGCGCTGAAAGTTGAACGGCAACGGCAGTTATCCCGACGGCCATCAAACCCCATGGTTGATAGAAGGGGACGAATTCCTGTGTTATTCTCGCTAGAATGACGCAAATCCCAACGCTCCAAATGCTCAATCGGGTTTCGCGCAAAGGATCTGACTGCTTCCACCATCTCAGCACCCCAAATACACACCCGAAGTACAACATAAAAGCTGGAATGCGCGGTGTGCCGTCGTTGTTATAAAGATTCGCAAGCCAGTCATTCGACGAACGCATAACGATATCGTCTTGCAAACGCACGCCTAGAAAGTCGCGAACTCCAAAAGCAGCTACTCCCAATCCCAAGCCAACAATCAACATGAGAAATCTACGGCGAACGTCGTCGCCATCGAAACCTTCCCAGACCTTCGAAACGGCAATCACTGCCCAGGAACTGATCGTTGTGGTAATGGCCATCCAGGCGAAAAACGACCAAGTGTAAACGGATGCATTCAAGGGCTTGCCGCCGATTGCCAATCCTATTAGCGACAACACGCCGGCCACAAGTGCTGACATCAACATGGCACCTGTGGCTTCGCAACATCGCTCCGAGAACGGTTTATTCCGCAGTATTTCTCGCGCTCGAACTTGCCAATTAAGTTTCTTTCGAACGGCCCGCTTGCCGGAATCTTTAGGGATTGCTTTGTCGACGAACGCTAATGATGGGGCTTGATGAACCGCAGCTTCTCGCTGGTGAACCGCAGCCTCCGAATTAACTGGTATGACGATGGGTGGAACCAATGGTGTGGCTTGCGACGAAACTAATGCTGGACTGTTCAGCGCGATCACCAGCGACCGCACGCCAAAATACACCAGGTATGCCGCGCCCAGAGTGAACGCGAGCGGGAACAACGACCCCGAATTGAAGGCAATCGTTAATGCGCCCAAAACTAACAGCACAACTTTAATCGGGGCAGTCAGCTGGGATCCATTCCACCAACTCGTCAGCTGATGCCAACCATTCTTAACCGCTTTGGCAATCGGCTCATCCATTACCGGATGCACGGCTGGCGACGGCCGAGCGACTTGCGTGATTGCCTTTGTTGTGGCCTGTCTTACGGTTCGGACAGGCCCAAAAACCATTTCACCATTCGGTGGGATAAAGGCAATCTCCGGACAAACACCGTCCAGCTGGCTATTAACCGCGCTTGGATCCAGTTGACCATTTCCTAATTCCAAGTCGTGTATGATCTCGGCGACTCGAGAGTACCGCTTCGCGGGGTCCTTAAACAGCGCTCGTTGAATCACTTGACGATAGGGCCGCCCTATCTTGGAAAGATCCGGATCTGCCGTCAGATGCTTCATGATGATTTCTTGGCTACTCTCTCCATCAAACGGTACCTTGCCGGTGAGCATCTCATACAAGATGATGCCCAGCGCATAGATGTCGATCTCTTTGCCATAGACTCCCTTGCCAATTTCGGGAGCCATATAGTGGAACGTGCCCACGCTTTCTGTGTTGCCACTGCGACGGCTGCAGGAGATGAACTTGGCGAGCCCGTAATCGCCAATCTTTACGATTTCTTCATCCATGAAGATGTTTCCAGGTTTTAGGTCTCGATGGACTATGCCATGGTCGTGAAGATACTCGGTTCCTTGGGCAATCTCTCTGAACCACCGGAGCACTTGATCAACCGGCATGCCATGGGGATTACGATCGATTACATCCTTAAGGTTTTCGCCTGAGACATACTCCATCACCACCCAGGCCTGGCCCTGATCGTCATACCGAATGTCGAACAATTGAATCAGATTGGTGTGTTTCAGATTCAAGCAATGGGACACGCCTCGCAACTCGACATCCAGATTGCGCTGAATTCGCTTGATGGCGACTTCTTTACCTGCATCGCTGACGGCGTAGTAAACTTCACCGAATCCGCCCACCCCGACCCCACGCTTGATGGTGAAACCATCCAACGGTCGAGCGCCGGTCGCGTATGAAAACTTCACTCCACCAGCTCCGACTTGTTGGGCAGGATTAAACGGGGCAGCCGGCTGTTTTCCATTCCTGCCGCCTGGTTCTAACGTAGCGGCTAGTTTGTCCATTTGTCCAGTTCCTCAAGGCTCATAGAGAAGTCTGTACCAACGATGCGTGAATTGGAGGTCAAGCGACCTCTGCCTGAGACATATATGCCGTCGACTTCCAAGGAATCGCTGGCCCGACAAAATAGCGAATCATCCTGGCGAAAAATCACCACATCCCGGGACCAGTCCCGGCAAACTACATGATTACGCCAGGCAGGCCCCATCACGCATGACTCCGCCATTAACAACACGGCATCGGCAGCGGGTTGCATACGGTGGTGGCTGACAAACTCGAGTCGCGCTGTTGCGCTTAACGCATGCGGCTGCCGGAATCGAAGCCGAACTCCCCTGCCCAGGTCTAATTCGTCACCATCGCTAAGGAGCGTGCGGCCGGAAATCGGTTTGCCGTCGATCAATACCGCTTGCAGCGGTTCGACAATATAGGAACCAGTTTCACGAACGATGCGGGCATGCTTGCGAGATACGTCACCCAGAATGGGAATGTCCACACGATTTCCTGGTGTGGCCTGCCCCAGGACGACTTCATTTCCTAAGCACACCATAAATCCGCCGACGGCATCGACCCATAACAGAAATCGTCTGCCTAAGGTTGGAACTTGGTCCAGCTTACTCACGGCCTTTGTTTCCTCCGCGGGCGGATAATTCCCCCGGCGACCCCGAGCCAGCGCGACCGTTCCGCTTAAATCCGCTTGAGCCCCGTGTTTTAGTTTAGCAGAAACACCGCGCTGAATCTCGCGAAGCTGGATGTTTTCGGGAGCTAATTCCAAAAGTGCATCCACCACTTCCGCCGCCTTGCTCCACTCGTGCGAATTCATAAAACACGCCAATTTCGCTTGATTTTCCTGATATCGAGTTCCCTTGACCCGCGACTCTTGGCGTAACCTCTCCACAATCGATTGATGATTGCCAAGTACCTGTTCCGCCTGTGCGAATTGGCCATCGGCTTCCGCAAATTTGCCTAGCGAACCTAGCCGCCGAGCCGACGCAAGCCGTTGTGCACCTTCCTTGAAAGTCTTAAGGCTTGACCCAGCTACCTGATGTCGTTCTAACTCGTCAATCGCCACTAACGCTCCAGACGAATCGCCTGCCGTTAGCCGACATTCGACTAGAGCGAAAATTCTGGTGATGAATTCGTTGCGGGCCGCCAGATATTCGCTTGAATCTCCCGACAATGCTCGAGCTGCATTGAGATTTTGCCAACCGCCGTTTCGGTCGTCTGCGTGGAATAGCTTAATTGCTTGCCAGGCCAATTTATCTGCCACGCGGCTCGCCAGCGACTTTGCCTGACGAACGGATCGTAAGTCTTCCGAAAAAAGAAGCTTAGCCGCCTCGTCCAGGCAATCTCGCTTCTCGGCAAGTTCGGCTTCACGTAACTTTAATCGCCAACCCTGGAGCATGACTCGTCCGTTGAGGTCTTGTGTTCGGGTGCGCGGGATGAGAAAGGCCCCCGGGTCGCCCGGGGGCCAAAATTGCGTGTCCAAGGCTTATAAGAACTGACGGCAAGAATCTTTCAGCTCTCAATTTCGCAGTACAGCTTACTTGCTTCCGCCGGCGTTCACTAATGATTCAACCTGGATGCGTCCCTCACCGAATTTTTCGGCAATCTTTTGGCAAACATCCTCTTCCGCCGGAGCGTCGAGAGCGATTTCGTCTTGGTAATCGCCTTCCGTATTCACCAGCTTCTCGGCAACCTCAATCCGAGCTTCAATGTCAGCGATCAACTCTTTTGTCTTCGAAAGTCGGCTGTTGTCGAAGGCAAACTGGCTCTTGGTTTGAGCGACTTCGACCATTTTCGTCCGGGCTTCCAAGTTTTCCACTTCGACTTCCAGTCGAGACTTGGCTGCTAACATCTCTTCTAAATTCTGATGAGCGGCCTCAAGCCCCTTGCGGCGAGCGTCGAGAACCTTTCGATTATTGAACACTGTTGATTCCTTGCTCTCATAACGAGCAAACCGATTGCACAGGTCCATCTTGACCTGTTTTGCGGTGTAATCGCGGCCGGCATAGACAAAGGTGCTGTCCCCTCTGTTCAGATCCCCCTTCATTCGCAGGATCTCAGATTTGGATTTGGCCAGGTGCGTGTCGCTATCCGTGACGTGTTTTGCAAGCTTCTCGATTTCAACTTCCTCTCGAGCAATCAAATGCATGTTGCGACGAATTTCCGGCTCCAGATCGGTGATCATCTGACGAGCTCGCTTGAGCTCGTACTCAATTGGGACGTTATCACGAACCGCCTGCTTAACGATCCCGGCTGTGGTGAATATGTGGCTGCGTCCGAATACCAACCCAAGTAGAAGCGCAGCTCCCGCTCCTGCAAACAACAATTTCTTCAGCATGACCTGACCTCCCCAGTCTTTTTGCGCTGTTTTTTC
>JANNPR010000799.1:0-4217 GCA_031400345.1 Planctomycetota bacterium
GCCACGGCATGACGAACACTGCGCGCCGGTCTTCGGCCTCAAGATAGTACACGCCGCGATTAAAACACCCGGGCAAGCCAGGTGGCGACTGCCAGCCTTAGCTGTGCTAAGCCTCGCTGCTAGGCTTGGCTTCGTCGGTAGTTTCGTTCGCGCTGAATGCGGGCTTCTCACTACGAGTGGCTACGCGATCATTGACGCCAACAAACTCGAGAATGGCGCGAGTTCCCGCGTCGCCCAAACGAGGCTTCGCCAGGCGAAGAATTCGGGTATATCCACCGGGCCGAGTCACGAACCGCGGCGCTACCGTATCAAACAAAATGCGGACGGCTTGTTTGTCACCCAACATTTGCACAGCCTGGCGCCGGGCGGCCACAACCGGGGCCATTGCCTTGTTCCATTTCTGCCACCGATCACTGGTGCGCCACCGTTTCCACTCATCGGTGTCACGGTCCGAATTGGGACCGAATTCCTCGGCCTGATCTTTATGTTCGATCGATCGTCGCGCCAGGGTAATACACTTTTCTACCAGTGGCCGGACTTCTTTGGCCTTCTGGATCGTGGTGATCACTCGACCTTTGACTTTTGGTTTATTAGGGTCAAGTTCGTCTGCATCTCTCTCAGTCAGAAACAAACTGCTGGCTAAGTTCTTCAACAGCGCCTTACGGTGGGGCGACGAACGTCCCAGATGACGGCCTCGTTTGCGATGACGCATATTTCCGGTCCTAAATGATCATTAACAGGTATTAGTTAACTCTTAGGAAGGCACGAATCGCGCCGCCCCCGGAACTCGCATTCCCAAACTGAGACCCAGTTCGCGAAGCTTATCCTTAACTTCGTTGAGCGTTGTCTCGCCGAAATTCCGCACTTCCAACAGCTGGTCCTCAGTACGTTGAACGAGATCTCTGACCGTGTTGATGTTCTCGGATTCCAAACAATTAGTGGCCCTAACGGATAGCTTCAATTCAGCCAAACTCAAATTGAGCTTAGCCTCCATTGCGGGATCGGCGCCGCCGCCCGTCGGTCGGGCTTGTGCGTGAACGCGCGGACCCAACTCGGCGTACTGCACGAATGGGTTCAGATGCTTCCGAAGGATCTTGGCGGCCTCCACCAAAGCCATTTCTGGAAAGATGGAGCCATTGGTCCAGATTTCCAACGTCAATCGGTCAAAATTGGTCTTCTGGCCCACGCGTGTTTCTTCCACTTCGTAGCGCACACGAGTGACTGGAGAGAAGACGGCATCAATGGGAATGATGCCGATTTCATGTTCCCCCGCGCTATGCTCTGTTGCAGGAACGTAACCTCGGCCGTTTTCTACCACCATCTCCATCATGAAAGGTGAATTGTCGGTCAGCGTCGCCAAGATGTGTTCCCGATTGATGACTTCGACATCGGAGTCAGTCTGGACGTCCGCCCCGCTGACGACCCCCGCCTGATTTTTTTCGACGGTAATAACGCGGGTGGATTCGCTGTGATTTTTGACGACCAGCGATTTGACGTTGAGCACAATATCCGTGACGTCTTCTACGACCCCCGGAATGGCCGAAAATTCGTGCTGCGCGCCTCGAATTTTTATTTGGGTAACGGCACTACCTTCCAGACTGGAAAGTAACACTCGGCGTATGCTGTTGCCGATCGTGGCACCGAAACCCCGCTCAAATGGCTCGCACGTGAACTTGCCATACATTTGCGTCAATGTCGCCGCGTCGCAATCTACCTTGCTCGGCAATTCCAAACCACGCCAACGGATATGCATCGCATCTCTCCCAATGACACCATCTAAGAACTAATATTTTCGAATGGACTTAGCCGCAAAATACAAATCGACAAATCGGGACCTAAACGCATCCACGACTAAACGCACCATAACCTAAACGCGACGTCGCTTCGGCGGACGACAGCCGTTATGTGGAATGGGCGTGACGTCTTCAATCGTTTTGATCGTCATGCCTGCGGTTTGTAAGGCGGTTATGGCACTTTCGCGACCAGAGCCCGGGCCTCGAACCCGGACTTCTAACTCCTTGACACCAAATTTCGCTGCCTTTTCAGCAGCCTGCTGCGCGGCACATTGCCCGGCAAATGGAGTACTCTTGCGACTCCCCTTGAATCCACAAGTGCCGGCACTTGCCCAGCACAAGGTGTCCCCTTTTCCGTCCGTAACCGTGACCGTTGTGTTATTGAATGTCGCCTTTACATGCGCGATAGCAAACGTGACATTGCGGCGAATCTTTTTTTTCTTCGTACTTGAGGAAGCTGCTTTGGCCACGACGTTTTGTCTCCCAGACTTACTAATTTATTGCTGTCAGCACACCGGCGGACGCGATGATTCATTGGAACGCGGCTCAAAAGTGGAGAGCCGATAATTGCTGTCCTGATAAGATAACTTCTGTCTTCGTAACGTTACTTTCCAACGTGTCCTGCTAGACGCAGATCTTTCTAACGCAGATCCTTGACGCCCTTCTTACCGGCAACAGTCTTTTTCGGGCCCTTTCGGGTGCGGGCATTCGTACGAGTCCGCTGTCCTCGCACCGGAAGTCCCATGCGGTGCCGAATCCCGCGATAACATTTGATCTCACGCAGGCGGCTAATACTCTGTTGTAACTGGCGGCGGAGCGGGCCTTCAACGACGTAGTCCCGTTCCAACAGCACACCCAGCCGGCTTAACTCGTCCTCCGCCAGCTCACGAGCCCGCTTAGAGGGATCGATGCCAGCCTTCTGACAAAGTTCTCGCGCCACTTTGGAGCCAACGCCGAATAAATACGTCAAGCTGATGACAGTTGGCTTATCGTTGGGAATGTCGACACCCAATAAACGCGGCATTCGTTACTGCTCCTAAGAACTCAAAAAAAGAGGATGCGATTTTCGCCGACTTGCGAGCCTAACTCGGCACCAACTAATACATTCCTGCATCAACTTATAGGTACTGAACTAAATGTTGCTCTGACTACCCAGTGTTTACTCTGATGCTTTTTACTCTGATGCAATTAACCCCGAATGCTATTAACCCTGACGCTGCTTATGGCGGGGGTTGCTGCAGACTACGTAAACACGTCTTTTGCGCCGCACAATTTTGCAATTTTCGCAGATGCGTCGCACACTGGCTCGCACTTTCATATACGCTCACCCTCTGCTGGCAAACAAGGTAAAGACGGTCAGTATAGGAATTCGGCCCGCTATTCTTCAAGGCCACGCCCCAAAAATCTATGCATTGCGATTGAACTACGATCGCTGCTTGGCAGGTAGACACATGGCAATTCGGTCGAAAACTTCGTCCTGTGTACCCACACCTTCAACGGTCTGGAGCTGTCCTGAATGCTGATAGAATTCAATCAAAGGGGCCGTTTCTTCGCGGTAGATTCGCAAACGGTGCCGAATCGTCTCGGGCGAATCATCGGTTCGCTTTTCCGTGCTCGCTCGCTGTTGCAGTCGTCGAATCAACTCGTCCTCATCGGCACGCAACTCCAGAACCAAATCTAACTTTTGACTTCGGGCCGCCAATAATTCGTCCAAGACCCGTGCCTGTACCTTAGTACGCGGATATCCGTCAAACAAACATCCGCGGCTGCAGTCATCGTCCGCCAGCCGCCGATTGACAATCTCGTTTACAACTTGATCCGAAACCAATCGCCCTTGAGCAAGGTGCTGCGAAACTTGCGGGTCACGATTTGCGCCCGGCGCGCACGCAGCGCGCAGCAATTCCCCAGTTGATAGATGGGGTATTGCAAAGTGTCGCGCCAATCTTCTCGATTGCGTTCCCTTGCCAACCCCAGGCGGTCCGATAAAGACGATGTACATGACAGCCTCGCCGGATTCCGTCCAATATTGCTGCGAAAGTCGGCAGCCATCCTGATTTGCCGCCTGACTCGCTATTCTACGAGTCGAGCAAACCTCGATAGTTTCGCATCACAAGGTGACTGTCGATCTTTTGCACAAGATCGAACGCCACACTGACACCAATCAAGAGACCGGTTCCTCCGTAAAACCCGGCCAATGAAGATTGGACATTGAGCAAATCGGAAACCACGGTGGGTACCACAGCCACGACCGCCAAGAATGCAGCGCCTACATAAGTAATCCGAATCATTACCTTTTCCAAGTTGTCCGCTGTCCTCTTGCCCGGACGATATCCGTGTATGAAAGTGCCATAATCCTTGAGGTTTTCCGACATTTCCTTGGGATTAAATGTGATAGCAGTCCAAAATTTACAAAAGAAATAAATC
>JANNPR010000801.1:0-1876 GCA_031400345.1 Planctomycetota bacterium
TCGTGAGCAACTCCCTAGTGAAGCCGTGGAACGAGCTTACCTGGTAGGGATTGACGGCGTGCCGTGGCGAAGCAACAGCGTATGGGTTAACAGCACGCGCGAAGGCCCTGGCGAATTCGTTGTCGATCGCGCGGTCCGCGAGTCGGCTAATTTGGTAATCGCGTGGCGAGTTGAGGGTTACGGCGAACAGCTTTTGTCGACGACCAGTTTGGTAGAGCGGCCCGAACCGTATCATCTCCCCGTGGAGTTGGCACGAGGGGCTGTGAATCGGCTTCGTAATCAACTGGCCGAATGGGAGACCGTCGATCTGACGTTTCCCGATACGCTGCGAGTTTTGTTAAAGGCGGCCACTTCGCATTTCGGTAAAGCGGCAACATCGCAAAGCAATCCGTTACTCGCGTCATTGGAAGCGCAACAGGCAATTACCCTTGCTGCGCAAGCCTCGGACTTGCTATGTCGATTCTTTGCCGAAAAAATGATCGAGCGCCGCCGGCAACAAACGGTCCAGTTGCCAACTCTGTTTGCCGGCGCGACGAATGCCTTGGCGACCTCTCTTCCCCCAGAGTTCATCACTTCATTTAACACGGCCCTGGTGCCGTTGGTGTGGCGCAAGATTGAAGCCAATGCGGGAAAGCCAGCCTGGGATTCAGCCGACCAACTGATCGAGAAGTGCCAGAATGCTGGACTGCGCATTTGCGCTGGTCCCTTAATGTCTCTGGATCGCCTCCACGTTCCCGACTGGGCATATTTGTGGGAAGATGATTTCGATCACCTGCAATCCTGCATCTTGTCGCATGTGACCTTGGCCGCTCAGCGACTGCGTGGCAAGGTTCACGTTTGGAACGTGGCCGCTCATGTGAATGTCAGAGCTGCACTGGATCTATCGGAAGAACAAAATCTACGGCTTATTGTCGGCGCCATCGATACAGTGCGTTCCATGGACGATCGCACGCCACTAATTATTAGTTTCGATCAGCCGTGGGCGGAGTATTTAGCAGTTAACGATTCGGAACTCTCACCGCTGCATTTCGCCGATTCACTGGCTCGAGCCGATTTGGGTTTATCGGGCTTGGGACTGGAAATCAATCTGGGATATTGGCCGGGTGGAACTCTTCCACGGGATGTGTTAGAGATCAGTCGCCAAATTGACCGCTGGAGCGTCCTCGGACTGCCTTTGTTGGTGTTCCTAACGGTGCCAAGTTCCAGCGGCCCCGATAGCTCCGCACAGCACCAAGGCAAGGTTCTTGCCGAGGCCATCCCCGGCGGTGTAAACCCCCAAGCTCAGCAAGCATTTGTGGAACAGGTCATTGAGCTGCTGCTGGCGAAGACCACAGTTCAGGGAGTGCTGTGGAATGAGTACTCGGATGCGTTGCCCCACTCCTTCGCCCACGCCGGCCTTTTCGATCAGTCTGGACATGCTAAGCCGCTTCTGAATTCACTACGTAAAATTCGCAACCAGTACCTGGCGTAACGAACGTTGGAAGCGCCGGAAGCCCCTCCCGGTTTGGAGACCGTGCAACTTGCAACGCCATTGCCATAGTGCACGTGGTTGTGGATCAGTCGCCTTTGGAAATAGTGGGCGGGTGTGTGCCACTGGCAGCCGCCGGAGTTGGCTAGGATGTTAGCAAAGACTATTTCGGCGGCAAGCCAGTGTTGAACAACGTAGAACTAAGTCGTTCGAATTGTTTCGTTTCCACAACTGATATTGAGTTCAGGCGGCTTACGTTGTCCGAACATTCCCAGCACCGGCTTGCCGCCGAATGAGCCGTTTCATGTAATCCAAGCCAACTCCGGCGGCTGCCAGTGGTACACCTGTCACCTACTCACCATTTTGATATTCAACACTGTCGACGTAATACAACGAACAACCACCTCA
>JANNPR010000846.1:0-6628 GCA_031400345.1 Planctomycetota bacterium
CACGCCGAAACTGGTTGCCGAAAGCCCTAACGCCGCGCCGGTGTACACACGATCAAGCGGCAGCCCTTCTCCCAAAACGACAGTCAAACCCGATGACGTTCCAGATCGATGGTTGGAACTAACCACGTTTGACCAACAGCCGTTGACTCCCAAATTAACGGGTTTGAAACTGGAATACCGCATCGTTCAACTGTATAGCCGGGACAAGGGCAAGCGTGAGGCAAAGCTCACCTTTAATGTCGGCCAAGGCACCCAGGATTTGGGTTTTCGCAATGAACTGGCGATCCTTTTCGAGTGCAAGCCAGCCGTTCAAGTCACGCTGAATGTGCTTGATGTTGACGGTCAACCGACAACCGGTTCTTTCGTATTTCGGGATGCTCGTGGACGCGTGTATCCAGCCCGCTCACGGCGACTGGAACCGGACTTCTTCTTCCACGATCAGATCTATCGCCACAGTGGCGAGTCCGTCTCGTTGCCACCGGGCGATTTTAACGTGACGTACTCGCGTGGCCCGGAATACCGTGTGTTGACGCGTAAGGTCTCGATTCCAAATGCCAGAGAACATCAGGAGTCCTTCGAACTACAGCGTTGGATCAAGCTTACCGATCTAGGTTGGTATTCGGGAGATCACCATGTCCATGCAGCAGGTTGCGCTCATTATGAAGCACCCACCCAAGGAGTCACACCGGAATCCATGATGCGTCACATCTTGGGTGAGGACCTAAACGTGGGATGCGTGCTGTCATGGGGGCCCTGCTGGTATGCGCAAAAAGAATACTTTGACGGAAAGTTGCATGCCTTATCGAAGGATCAATACTTGATGCGATACGATGTGGAAGTGTCGGGCTTTCCCAGTTCACACGCTGGTCATTTGTGTTTGTTGCGTCTGACGGACGATGACTATCCCGGTACATCGAAGATCGAGGAATGGCCGAGTTGGGATCTCCCCGTCTTGAAGTGGGGTAAGGATCAAGGAGGCGTTGTTGGATTCTCCCACAGTGGTTGGGGTCTGACCGTGCCCGGCAATGAATTGCCGAACTTCAACATGCCTCCCTTCGATGGTATTGGAGCCAACGAATACATAGTGGATGTGGTTCACGGCGTTTGCGATTTCATATCCGCAGTTGACACGCCCTCCGTTTGGGAGCTAAACGTGTGGTATCACACATTGAATTGCGGCTACACATGCCGCATCAGCGGCGAGACGGATTTTCCTTGTATCTACGGTGAGAAAGTTGGGCTGGGACGGGCTTACGTCAAAATACCAATGGGTCAAACTCTGACTTTCGACAATTGGGTAACGGGTATCCGCGATGGACGCAGTTACTGCTGCGATGGTTTAAGCCACCTGATTGACTTCAAAGTAAATGGCTTAGGGGTTGGTGAGCTCGGGGAAGGCGGACGGGCGAGCGTTTTGTCGATACAAAACGGTGAACCGATTAAGGCTTCGGCTCGGGCGGCGGCACTTCTCGAACCGTCGCCTCGTGATGATATTCGCTCACGTAAGCTAAGCGACAAGCCTTACTGGCACGTGGAGCGGGCACGAGTTGAGGATTCGCAAAACGTTCCTGTCGAGCTTATCGTCAATGGCGTCGCCGTGGAACGCCAAGAGATCTTGGCAGATGGCTCCGTGCATGAACTCTCATTTGATTACCAGTTGCCGTTTTCCAGTTGGGTAGCATTGCGAATATTCCCTAGCAGCCACACCAATCCGGTCTTCGTTGAAGTCGATGGCAAACCGATTCGAGCCAGCAAACGAAGTGCGAAATGGTGCCAGGATGCCGTCGAAGTCTGTTGGAAGTCCAAGGAAAAACAAATCCGCGGACCAGAACGCGCCGCGGCGCGCGCAGCTTATGACGTCGCGAACAGAGCCTATGGCGAAATCCTGACACAGGCCTTTAACGACGCACCGAAACCGTAGTCGGAGGTTGACTTAACCGTCGCTCAAATCCCGACGCTGCTGCTTCTTCGATGAATGCTTAGATTTGGCTTGCAACCTTCGTTCTTTGGACCCGCGAGTGGGGCGAGTCCGGTGGCGCTTTTTGGGAGGCGTTGCCACCTCGGTCAACATCACGCGCAATTTATCCAAACAATCTGAAAGATTGCGGTCTTGTTCGCGAAACCGCTGACTGTGAATCAGCAATTCGCCTGCGCCGTTAATGCGATTCGGGAAGCGTTCGATAAATCGTTGTCGAACATCTGCCGGCAGAGCAGAAGAATCGCCAACCTGCCAGCGCAAGGTGACTTTGGAGTTTACTTTGTTGACGTTCTGCCCGCCCGGTCCACTACTTCGCGAGAAAGAGAATTGAAACTCGGGCAACGGAATTCGAATGCGATCACTGACGTACAACTCCGACATAACGTTGCATTACACCAGAGGCTGAGCAAAACCGGCCAGCCCAGCTTGTGGCTTTGCCTCGCGAGGTTCGCGGTTGGAACGCAATGTCTTGCGCAAGACTTGAACCGCAGCCGAAAACGAATTGGTAACCGGTCGCAGCCCACCCGCAATGGATTGGATCGACTGGCCACCATCCGTGGGAGTGCGGCTTAAGTGCTCGCCAACCGATTCCAGGAGGGGGGTAAGTAACGGGCCAGCATAGGAATTACCGCTGGCAGCGGCAACGTGATTTGTCGAGGTCAACGGTAGTTGATCAGTTGTACCTGTCCCGGTTTTCTTCGGATACGGATTCTGCGAAGTTGTTTCAGGGCGCACGGCCACACGCTTCGACGAGGCCGGGAAATCTTGCTTCCACGTCAAAAGGGACCAGGCCCCGATCGCCAGACCCAACCCGCAAGCAATCGCGCACCAAGTTTTGGTCGTTTCCAACGGCGCGCGACGTCGCCGAGCGTCGTGCTTCGAGTGAGCGGCCAGGGAACGTGGGACCGGGGCGAATCTGCTTAAATCGCCTCGCAGTTCCTGAAATAATTTAGTTTGCACCTCGAGGATTGAACGACAACTTCCGCAGGACCGCACATGGTCGAGCAACAACGGATCGCGTTCCGGGGAACGGTGCCCGTCCAATAGATGTTGCATGAGGTGGTCAAATTGATCACAGTTCATCGCAGTACATCCCGAGCTGTAAGTTGGTGCTTACTGTAACCGGTTATTTCGCGGCGCCATTTAACGCGGCGCCATTTAACGCGGCACTTGTCACGATCTCTCGTTCACACAGATAACTTAACACATCCCGGCGAGCACGGTGAATCCACGTCTTTACCGTTCCCACGGGGCATGCCAGCCCTTCAGCGATCTGTTCGTAGCTCAACTCCTGTTGGTGGAACATCAGAAACGCTTGCCGATGTTCCGGTTTCAACGTAAGCAACGCCAAATGGATCACTTCGGATAACTCGTCGCGCGTGTCGGCCGTAGCTACCGAATCGTCTAGCAACTGCTGAGACGGTAGGCGACGCCGCCTGGCAGCCAGGAATGTTCGGCACCGGTTACCAGCAATGGCTAACAACCAGGGCTCAAAATCGCGGCTCGCATCCCAATTATGCAAGCTCTTCAACAAGCGAACAAACGTTTCTTGGGCTGCGTCTTCTGCATCCTGCAATTGTCCCAACATTCGAAAGCACAGCCCAACAACCTGCCCTCGAAAGCGATCCACCAACTGCATCATGGCAGATTGATCGCCGCCCAGGCATTCATTGATTAATTGTCGCAATTCGTCCGGCACGGCTACACCTACCAATACTGCGAGGGTGCTAATTAAGGATACTCGCCACAGGCGGTGCAAGTTTCACTCGCCCACGGAATGATTCGTGGTTCGTTCCCTAATTCGTAATATTGTCCCGATCAGCGAATACGGGTAGGCCAAGAACGCTGCTTGATTGAGGCGATTATGGATGAACAGCGATGGTTTGTGAATCGCAAGCTGCCGTTTAGGCAGGTATTTATGTGTTCTACCACTCGTAGGACGGGCACTCTTTTCTTGCCCGATTTGACTCGGAGACGTTGGACGGGCAAGAGTGCCCATCCTACGAGGAAAGATCCCGGTTTGGCATTGACGGACTACTCGTCACGCGGCCTAAGCAGGTTGTCGATGACCCAGCGGCCAACCGCGCGGCCCGCCTCTCGTCCAGCTATGTTTTCGAATTGAAAGTGAATGCCACCGAAAATCCGACTGCGTCCCGCTTCCTCGGCAGCCTCATTGAAGCTGGAGAAATGCCGAGTGGTAATTTGTGAAGCAGCCAGTGGACGTTGGCTAAAGCTGGTGTGAGCGTCGGCTTGACTGGAAAAGGACACATTCTCCCCAAAGAAACCGGTCAATACCGTGGCCCCTGCCTGGCTAAAGGTGCTGTGCCCAGACGTATGAGAGGGAAACGGTGGTGTCTTTAGCAATGGTGTCCACGTTGCATCACGGGAAGTCAGATCATTTCCGTCGATGTCGGCACGACGAATGGCATCGATGGGACGCCAAAAGTTATAAAAGTATTTCGAGTCCCAGCTTGAGATTCCGGCATCTGCCAGAGCCACATTCAGCAGCGCGAATAAACGAGAGTTGTCCACCAAGGTATTGCCGTGGCTTAGCGCCACACCCGAGGCTATATCATTCCAATGGCCGGGTGGGGTATAAGTGCCGCCACCGTCCGCCCAAAACAGAGCGATCTCGGTTTCCTCTGCCGTTCGTAGAGTGCTACCGAAGCCACCCAATTGCATGACTTCATCCACTGCCTCGGCGTATTCAGGGCTGTCCAATTCCGGTGGAGGGGGCGCACGGAATTGATCGGGACTGGACATGGCGAATGGCGTTACTTTCGGCCATTGGGGCAACAACGGGGGCAGAAAATCAGGGAATGTCCGATTCCAATCGCCCGGTTGGTTACCTGGTTTGTAGGGCACACTGGCCCTCGATCCATCGGTACTTCGCCAGGCTATCATCGCGTCGCCCACTTTTCTCCCGAGTTCGAGTCCCAAGGTCTCTTCTTCACCGTCAGGAACAGTAGCCAATGCCTCGGCTAATGAAGCATCCCAAACCGCAAGCTCGTCAAGTTCGCGGTATAGACTGGAAGCTACCCGATGAGCCGCGGCCGCCGCCGCTGCCACCGGCGATGTGCCCGGCAAGGCGACGAGGTCTGTCCGAAATGCCTGATGCGTTTGCGCGACGGCATTCACCGCGTCGTACATGGCGGCATGCATCATCGCCAAGTTACGGGCGGCAACTTGCGGACGCTCTGGAACAACGCGATTTGAATACGGATCGTTCGACAGAGTAGTCCAGTCGCGGATCACGTTCAGCATCGATGCGTTCCAGTCGAGTATCACATCGCCAAAGTTAGCCGAGCGATGTATGGCAACACGCTGTCCAAACCGATCCGTGGCTTCCACACGAACCTGGTTCATTCCCGGCAAAACATTCGCTGAAAACTGGAATCGACCGTGGGAGTCTGCGACGATGTCCTGCCCATTTGTTTCCGGTTGGGGACTTTTTTCGCCCGTGGCTGATTCGACGGCAAATTGGACGGCCGAGCCCGGCATCGTCTGACCGACCATCGTCACATCCGACAATTGCACCACCCCGTTACCGTCCGGATCTGTATCGGGCGACAACCCAGCGGTTAGTACAAGCGATCTCACCGATGTGGCAGCACCGAGATTGTCTCGCGCCAGCGACCAATCGAAATGCGATATCCGTCCATCACGATTGACGTCCGCATCCAAAGAATATCGCGTCTGACCTGGCCGCGCTCCAAAGCCATCTTGAATGAGCGTCAGGTCCTGGCGGTCCACTCGGAAATCACCATTGGCGTCGCCTGCCAAGAAGACCTCTAAATGAGTGAACCCGCCTACCCCTCGTTCGCCACGCCAGCGGACTGCAAAGTCGCCTTCAGAAACGCGGGTCAATATTAAACTATCGTTGGTACCAAGTGAATTTGCTCGACGGTATTGTGGTCGAGCGGTTGCGGTGCCCTGAGGGATCATTACAGCAGCGTTGGGATCGACGTTGTTCGAGGAAGCGTGGACGGCAAGACCAAGCAGCACATTACCTCGCGGCATAGTGAATTCTGCCGAATTCAGGTGTACCGACACCTCGGCGGCTTGCTGGGAATCGATTGATTGATCCGGGAAATGAGCGAACGCGCCTAATCCGGTCGTAAATGGGAGTCGGTGCTCGAACTTCTCAACCCGAGCCACCCGCTTCCATCGTCGATATCGCGATATTTTGCCCATCGATGTAAGATTTGTCGATTCTTGAAGTAAGGACGTTCTTTGGCTTCCAGCGGAAAATTAGAGCAGCTCCATAATACAAGGAAAATGGAAGAACTAAGTACCTAGGCGCGTCGAATCACGAATTTACGTCAAAAAAACTCTCGACTTCCGCAGCGCACCGAACCGTTGGCATCGGAACCAACAGGATGAGCCGCATATTTACGCCCACTCCAGAGTGGGCCTGGCCTGCGCAGTTTGTGCGAGTCAAGATCACAAAATGCATTCAGCCCGAGTTTGTTTTTATTCCGTTTCCCGGCTTCAGTGTATTCGGGGCGAAGCCCCAGCAGATCACCCAGCCCAAGGCCAAGTCGCGGTCTCAGCCGCGGACGCCGGCCTGGGTTGTGGTGCCGCGCTTCCCTCGGCCGAGAGATGGACGTCGTTGACAATCGGCACGGAAACGAGGCCGAAATAATCCCC
>JANNPR010000605.1:0-3750 GCA_031400345.1 Planctomycetota bacterium
AGATGCCTGAGGGCTCGGTCGGTCCCAAACTAGATCTCATATCTCAGCCAGGACAGCACTGGCTTGCCGCCGAAATGGACGCTATCGCACGTCCAACCTAGTGTCGGCGGCTGCCAGATGGCACACTCCACATTTGCACACTGAGCGGGAAACGACTATCCGGGATCTCCCCAACCGCCACCTCCCGGCGTTTCTATAACTACCTGATCTCCGGGATGAACTTTTAGGTGGCTGCATCCGGGCAGGGTAAGCTTCGTCCCGTCAGCACGGATAAGCGTGTTACGACCCGGCGCACCCGGTTGGCCTCCGGCCAACCCAAACGATAAATAAGAGCCCCGACGCTGCGAGAGTATCGAAAGCTGCAGATCGCGAAGAAACTCCAGGCGTCGAATGACACCATCACCACCGCGGTTATGCCCCTTGCCACCGGAATTCCTACGTATGGAAAACTCGCGCAATCGAACTGGAAATCGTTGCTCCAAAACCTCAGGGTCGGTGATTCTGGTGTTGGTCATATGCGTATGTATCGCATCCGCGCCATCTGAGGACCGAGTTGCCCCCGAACCGCCGCAAATCGTTTCGTAGTATGCAACAGATTGGTCGCCAAATAATAAATTGTTCATGGTGCCTTGACTGGCCGCCGCCAGGTTTAACGCTCCTAAGATCACATCTACGACGCGTTGCGATGTCTCGACGTTCCCACCCACGATGGCGGGACTAGTCTCCGGCGAGCTTCCCGCTGTTGGATTGAGCAAACACGTTGGCAAGATAATTCGCACCGGATTGAGAACACCTTGATTCAAGGGAATATCTTCGTCGATCAAGCAGCGTAAACAGTACAAGACAGCCGCGGTCACGATAGCTCGATTCGCATTCAAGTTCGTGGGAAGTACGGGGCTCGTCCCAGTGAAATCGATTGTTGCCGAGTCCCCATCGATTTCGATCGCAACGGCAATCACGGCCCCATCGTCCAGACAGTCTTGGAACCGATACATGCCAGGTTCCAGCCGCCGTAGTGCGGCACGCATTTTTTGTTCGGCGGCCGCTTGAAGGTGATCCATGTACGCGGATACCAGTTCCCAACCTCGCGCGGATATCAGCTGCAGTAAGGCCAACGCACCTTGTTGATTGGCGGCGACTTGAGCCTGGATGTCAGCCAAATTCGTGCCTGGATCCCGGGAGGGGTGAGGACCGCTGGTAAGCAAGTCGCATAACTTCTGGAAATGGGCTTGCCGTCCTTTGTTTGTCACCGGTACCGATGCTACGCCATCAATCAAACGGAAGTTTTGGATCAACACACCTTCTTCTGCCAAGTTCTTTGAAAATGGTGGCATCGAACCTGGAGCAATTCCGCCGATTTCCGCGTGGTGAGCCCGACTGGCAGTAAAGAACTGCAATTGGCCAGTCTGCGTATCGTGGATGGGGGTCACCACCGTGATGTCGGGAAGATGCGAACCGCCTCGGTAGGGATCGTTGGTGACAAATACGTCACCAGGAAGCAACTCGGCATTGTCTCTTTTAATCTGCTTGACGGTCTCGCTCATAGCACCCAAGTGAACCGGAATGTGGGGCGCGTTGACGACCAGGTCCCCTTCCGCAGAGAAAATCGCACAACTGAAATCCAATCTTTCCTTTACATTGACGCTGCTGGCGGTGTTGCGAAGAGTAATCCCCATCCGCTCTGCGATGCCGGCGAACTGGTTATTAAAAATTTCCAACAGTACGGGATCGGCCAGAGATGGTATGCCCGTAACCTTCGGATGCTCAATCACTTTGTTGACGTGGGCAGGACGATGGAATTGCTGCATGCGACTCAGCAGAAGCTCGCCCGCGCTGAGCATCTCGGCCTGCCACTGCGGGTCGATTACCGTCGTCGAGTATTCATCGGCGACAATTGCGGGGCCCTCAAGGACGCTTCCGCAACTCAGGTCGGCACGCTTGAAGCACCCTGCCTCAAATGCCTCCCCACTAAACGACAGCCTGGTCGTCGCGCGAACCCGTTCCACGTGCGCACGTCCGCGGCGCGATGGTTCTAGCCTGGTCGATGATACGCTCTTCGCAGCAACGCGCAGGGCGACAACCTCCAGAGACCTTTGATCGTAACAATACCCATACAGTCGTCGATATACGTCTTCGAAGGCCGTACGTAGCTGCGTGATCGATTGCGAGAGTGAATTGGAATCCGGAACCGTTAGCGTTAGGGCTGCATCCAGTCCCTGATAGCGCATGTCTACCGAATGAGTCACGTAGATATCGCTTCGAGCCAAATCGTCCGCTGCTACCTCAGCACGGGCTAATGACTCAAGCTCGCTAAAGGCCGCAGTCAACTCAGTAAGCAAATTCGCTTCCAGCGGTTTGTAGACCCCGCGCACGTGGTGGCGAGTTATGTCAGCCAAACCCATTCCATAGGCGCTAAGTAGTCCGGCGTCCGGGTGGACCAGAATCTTGGTGATTCCTAACTCGTCGGCGACAGCACAAGCATGTTGTGGGGCCGCACCACCAAAGGCGACGAGCAGATAATCGCGCGGATCGTAACCCTTAGCTATCGAGATCGAATGGATTGCGCGAGCCATACTTGAGTTGGCTATGCGGCGAAATCCATCCGCCAATTGGACTGGCGAGTATTTCACGCGAGCCGTCTCATCCAGCTGACTGCACAGTTGTTCCAGGCGATGTCGCACAGCGCTGACATCGAGTGCAAACGGGAACTGCCCGGGAAGGATGCGTCCTAGAAAGAGATTAATATCAGTCACCGTTAATGGCCCGCCGCGTCCATAGCTAGCGGGACCGGGATGCGCACCGGCGCTGACTGGCCCCACAGTCAGTTTCATCCCGTCGAAACTGCAGATGGAGCCACCCCCGGCGGCAACCGTCTCGATCGCCAGAGTGGGCGCAAACACTCGAACACCGGCCTTTTCGGTTTCGTATTCCAGTTCGTAAGTTCCATCGAATCGCGAAACATCGGTGCTCGTTCCTCCCATGTCGAAGCCAATAGCCCGTGCGAACCCGGCGCTTTGAGCCACCTTCGAAAAGCCCACGACTCCACCTGCCGGCCCTGAAAGAATGCTGTCTTTGCCGGTAAACTTATCTGGACCGACCAGACTACCCGCCGATGTCAGCAAACGCAGCTCTGCCAAAGGAGCTCGTTGCGTTAGGTCCTGAATGTAGGATCGTAGTACCGGATTGAGATAGGCATCCAATACGGTGGTGTCGCCTCGCGAGACCAACTTCACTAATGGGGCAACCTTGTGTGACACGCTCACGTCTACGAAGCCCACTTCACGCGCAATTCTTTCGACCTCAATCTCGTGCTGAGGTTGGCAATAGGCGTTGAGCAGACAAATTGCCAGAGATGCGATGCCACGTTCATATACTATTTGCAATTGGCCACGCACTTGATCGGCATTGACTGGGGTCAATACGATTCCCGACGGCGTGACTCGTTCCTGGACTTCAACCACTGTCGAGAATAAAGGGGTGGGTTTGGTAATCGACAGATCAAACAGCCTCGGTCGACTTTGGTTGCCGATTCGCAGAATGTCGCCGAATCCCGCCGTGGTTATGAAGGCGGTTCTCGCGCCTTGGCGCGTCAACAAGGCGTTCGTGCCGCGAGTGGTACCTAAGCGAATTTGCAGCGGAGGCAGGGGGGCATGCCAATCTAGCCCAATGGTCTGCCGGACCGCCGACAGCGGAGCCGGCTCGGCCAAAATCAATTCGTATCGTTGGCCAAGATGAGGCGTTTCGGCGAGC
>JANNPR010000878.1:0-2534 GCA_031400345.1 Planctomycetota bacterium
AGTTCGACAGCGCCACTTTGTCACTGACCTCTCAACGTAACTTTCTGTTCCCCCTGCCAGCTTGCCTGGCAGGAACACAAGGTTGACGGCTAGAACGCGCTCTGCCCGCCGAAGGGATTTTGTAAGGCCGCGTAACTAGCTGCACAACCTACTTCACCTCGCCGGGCAAGCGGGATGGGGGTCGAGGAGTCTCGACCGGTCGCGCGTCGAGCTGCCCAACCTCGTTCATCGGCCGGCCGAGCCGGCGGGGGTCCAAAGTGGCGCTGTCCTACTGGACTTCAGCAACTGTGCTACGATGCGTGCATCTTAAGGAGGACTTTATGATCGTTTCGCGATTTATCGCCGTTAATTTGTTGTGGTTGTTCGTCGCCGGTTTGGAGGCCGCCGAGGCGGCGGACCTGACAAAAGCCGTTCCGCCGACAACGCTGCTCGCGCCCGAATGGAAACTTCAGGTTGCGGCTGGGGTCTGCTTCCTGGAAGGCCCGGCGGTAGATGCGGTGGGAAATATCTATTTCAGCGACATCTCGGGGAATCGTATTCTGAAGATGGATCCGCAAGGCATCGTAACGACTTTTCAAGCCGACAGCGGCCGCACAAACGGCAACACGTTCGACGCGGAGGGGAGGCTGATTAGTTGTGAAGGAGCTGAAAATGGTCCGAACGGACGACGTCGCATCGTACGCAGGGACTTCACAACCGGCAAAGTGGAGGTACTAAGCGATCGCTTTGAAGGCCAACGCTACAACAGTCCCAACGACGCAGTTGTTGATTCGCAGGGCAGAATCTGGTTCACCGACCCACTGTATGCTCCTGACCGGAGCACCATGGAGCACGAACATGAGGCGGTATATCGCATAGACCCCAATGGAACCACGCACCGCGTCATCACACAACCGGCGATCGGTCGTCCAAATGGCTTGGCGATCACGCCGAATGGCAAGACCTTGTACTTGGTCGACAGCAATTACATTCGACCGGACGGCAACCGCAAGATTTGGGCATTCGACATAGGTGATCAAGGCACAGTTAGCGGGCAGCGACAAGTCTACGACTTCGGCCGAGGGCGGGGCGGAGACGGAATGCGCCTCGATTCGAAAGGCAACTTGTGGGTAGCGGCAGGCATTTCCGTGCCGCGCACTTCCAATGAGTCATCAGATGTTCCGACAGGCGTCTATGTGATCTCTCCGAAGGGTGAACTACTCGGCCGAATTCCAATTCCTGAGGACGTAATTACTAATCTGGCATTCGGGGGACCAGACAAGAAGACGCTGTATGTGACGGCGGGCAAGACGTTGTTCAAAATTCCAACCGCTGTGTCCGGTTACTCGCTGTTTCCATAGTTGTAGAAGGCACATTCCGTGTGCCGTTACGGCACACGGAGTGTGCCTACTACAAACAAGCTCACGGACCTTTATAAACGACACCCTCTTTCATCACGAACGTGACATCCTGCATGGCGCGGATATCTTCCAAAGGATTACCTTTGACAGCCACAACGTCAGCGATCTTTGTGGCTTCGATGGTTCCCAGTCGGTCGTCGATTCTAAGTAGCTTGGCGGCCACCAACGTTGCCGATTGAATGGCTTTCATTGGAGGCATCCCGCCTGCCACCATGAGTTCGAATTCGCGCGCGTTTTGGCCGTGAGGCGAGACACCTGAATCGGTGCCGAATGCGATCTTCACACCCGCCGCTTGCGCCTTGGCGAAAGTGGCGCGAATCGCCGGTCCGATCGCAGCCGCCTTGGGACGCACGATCTCAGGAAAATATCCCGGCTGTTTGGCCATTTCGGCGACCCATTCTCCGGCGATGTTCGTCGGCACCCAGAAAGTTCCCTTCTGTTTCATAAGTGCGATCACCTCGTCGGTCATGAACGTTCCATGTTCGATCGAGTCAACTCCGGCAATCACGGCTCGTTTCATGCCCTCGGTACCATGTGCATGGACAGCCACCGTCATATGGTAGTCCTTGGCTGTTTCCACGACGGCGCGCAATTCTTCTTCCGTAAACTGCGGATTAAGTCCACTGGCTGCCAGGCTGAGCACTCCGCCAGTCGCGGTCAGCTTGATCAGGTCCGCACCATCCTTATATCGTTGGCGGACTGCTTTGCGAGCATCGTCGGCCCCATTGATCACGCCTTCTACCGGTCCGGCATCTCGTCGGTAGTCTCCGCGCAATGCGTTTGTCGGATCGGCATGACCGCCCGTTGTCGCCAAGGACTTGCCTGAGGTAAAAATGCGCGGACCCAACACCCACCCTTGATCGATTGCCTTGCGCAAGGCGATCGAATTAACGCCATTGTCCCCTAGATCGCGTACGGTCGTGAAACCGGCCATCAGCGTGGCTCGGGCATAGCTTGTCGAGCGCAAAGCGTAGTCTGCTTGATCCATGAAGAAACGCTCGGTGTACGAATCCTTGGAATGCTGCGACATCAGGTGGGTGTGCATATCCATCAAGCCAGGCATGACTGTGTACTCGGTGAGTGCAACAAGCTTGTCACCATCCTTGGGTTGGATATACCCCTGGGTGACACTCG
>JANNPR010000884.1:0-2253 GCA_031400345.1 Planctomycetota bacterium
CAATGTCGAAGGTGTGGCACTGATCGGGTAGATTGTCCGTTGCTTCCTGCTGATATGTACGGCCAAAGGCCAATACAAAATTGGCCTCCCCGCGTTTCCGTGAGGTATCTTTGGGTAAGTTCCTACGAGGAAGCTTATTAAACGGTATTAGATATCTCATGATTGAATAATAGCACACGATTGAAATAACCGTCAATAAATTTCAAGAAGTTTGGGTGGGTATTGGGGTCGCGTCCGCGCGAGCGACGAAAGCCGGCTCCGTCAATGTGCAACGCCGGTCGGTGGCACCGATTACTACGCTGGGATCCCGAGTTCCGTCGTTCACAGCCTCCAGGATTGTTTCGATGTCCGTGACAACCGCACTGGCCAGTTGGTATCGGTCGTGAGGATCCTTGCGCAATAATCGCTGGATCAGCTCGTCGAACGCTCGTGGCACTAGTGGGTTGATGATTCGCAGTTCAGGTACACGGGCGGTAAGGTGCTCAAAGAGAATCGCTCCGGCGTTCTTCCCGTCGAACGGAGCGTGACCGGCCAGGCAATGAAACAGCAACACTCCAGACGAATAGAGATCCGAAGACTCGCCCACATCGAAATCGATTGACCCAGCCTGTTCCGGTGACATGTAGGTCACCGCCGTACGTTCTCGATCGCCGACTAACTGATCCGGATGGAATGAGCGCACGGTGCCGATATCGACGAGCTTGGCCCACTGGATTGTCGAGCCCTCATTGGTGATGACGTTGGCTGGCTTGATATCGCGGTGCAGCACGCCGTGCTGGTGCAAATCCCGAAGAGCTGCTAACAGGTGTTTCCCGACGGTCAGGGCCTCCGTTACGGATATTGGTCCCTGCTTAAGCCGCGCGCTCAAAGGTACTCCGGCGACGAAAGGCATGACGACGTGGAACTCGTCGTCTTCCCGCCCGTAATCGAGGACCGGGGCAACCCACTCCATCTGAACGTGATGGCGAATCGACGCATCATGTTCGAGACGCGTTTTGGCACCCCGAGTCAAAGCATCCTTCCGGATCTTTTTGACCACGATCCGTTGACCGGTCGTTGCGTCCTCGCCGAGTAGAGTTCTTGCCTGAGGAGAATCGTGCAAAATTTCCACGATTCGATACTTGGTTCCGATGCATCGCTGGCCATCATGAGCGGCCCCGCCATAGTCGTCGACGGCGACGGTCCAGTCGATTTCACTTTGTGCAATGACCACTTTCTACCCCCCGGTTCTGCCCAAATCGTTGGGCACCCACCTTGGCTGTCACCCTTTACAAGCTGGAAAAAATCCCGCGCAACCATACCTTTTTTGCTGCGGAAACTATCCGGATCAACGTTTCGAATACCCTTTAAGAGGTACTTCTATAGGGTTTCTACGCTTAGAATCGTCAATCTCTACCTTCGCATCCCTCACTTCGACTATCATCGGCCTTTTTTCCCCAATGAATTTTGTTGACTCTTGCTTCTGTTTTTCAGAAATTGGTGCTCGGCTGTGCCATGGGCAATGGGTTTTAGGCACAGCCATGAGGGCAGAGGCCGATGACCGGCAGCTGTGAGAAACCATCTTTTAGGGGGGCAGAACCATGGACCATGTGTCAACGGATCGTGTTGCTAGCAAGTTGGCAGAAGTCGATCGTTTCTTTTCTCGAGATGTGAGAGCGTTCCAGCGGCAACTAGCCGAATTGGATTCGCGAGTCGACGTTGCGGCGGAACCTCAAAGAGGCGACGCGTATCACCGCGGTGTTATGGCGGCCTTTGATGAATCGCAGGCCGCAATCGCTCGTTTCGAAGCCGAGAATGGCGACGACCCGCAGGTCATTAAAGAGGTACAAGCTGGCTTTCGGCAGGAAACCGCGCAGTGGTTTAACCGCAGCTGGATCGCCCATCGTTCGCGAAGCAAACCGAGCGGATTCGCGGGCGACTACGAAATGTTGATCAAGCTCTACGAGGAGGCGACACCGGCGCGGGGTCTCGGTGGGTATCTGGATCTCTGCATTCTCGAACTGCCGCTGGCTCGCGCGGTGCGCGCTCGGATGAAGGCAGCACGAGAATTCTTGATCAATGAGGTGCGTGGCCGACGGGGCGATGTGCGTGTTTTGGATATTGCTTGCGGCCCCTGCCGCGAATACCTCGGCTGGCCTGCGAATCTCAGCCATGGGAAAGTTGAAATCGTTGCCATGGACAATGATCCCAAGGCGCTGGAATACGTGAATGCCCATGTGACTTGCAGATTACCGGACGAAATTGACTTGCAAG
>JANNPR010000981.1:0-4217 GCA_031400345.1 Planctomycetota bacterium
CGGAGTTCGAGGTGGCGTCGGACATCAGGCCATTCGCGGGCGAGGATGCTGTACAGCACCGTGTCGCGGACGGTGCCGTCGCGGCGTGCCGCGTGGTGGCGGATGACCCCGTCCCGTTTGGCGCCCAACCCCTCGATGGCGCGCTGTGAGCGGAAGTTGAAGTTGTCCGTCCTGAGCCCGATGACTTTGCATTTCAACTCTTCAAAACCATGGGAAAGAAGAAGGAGTTTGCAAGTCGTGTTCACGTGGGCCCTGGGCAGCTCCGCGGCGGCGGCGGGTGCGATGCTCCAGGGACTGGCCGAGCAATCACGATTGGAGGCGGGGACCCGGTCCCGGCTTCGCGACTTGGCCGTTGCCGCGGAGCGCATTGAAGCCGGTGCGAAGTTCGCCCACCTCCTGCGTCTGGTGCGCGAGTTCGGTGGCGGACGAGAGAAGCTGGTCATCTTTACGCAGTTCCGCGCGACACTAGAACGGCTCGCCCGATACCTTGCGGACGCGGGGGAAGATGTATCGGTGTTTCATGGCGGGCTTTCACGTATGGACAAGGAAGCGGCGATCTCGCGATTTCGTGGTCCGGCCCGACTACTTTTAGCGACTGAAGCTGGCAGCGAAGGTCGCAATCTGCAATTCGCACATGCGGTCTGTAACTTCGATCTACCGTGGAATCCGATGAAAATTGAGCAACGTATCGGGCGGCTCAGCCGGATCGGCCAACAGCACGACGTGCATGTCTTCAACCTCGTGGCGGCGGGCACCGTCGAGTCAGCGGTGCTCCACTTGCTGGAGGCAAAGTTGCATATGTTCGAATTGGTCATCGGCGAGATCGACATGATTCTCGGCAACCTGGAAGACGAGCGCGAATTTCCTGAACTCGTCGCGGATCTGTGGGTCGGTTCGTCTGATGAGGGCGACTTCGAACGGCGGATGGAGACGCTGGGCGAACAGTTGCTCACGGCGAAGCAAGCTTACTTTGCCCAACGCAGCCACGACGACCGCATCTTTGGCAATCGTTTCGCTCCCGAAGGATAAAACAAAGGCCACCAGTCATGGAGACAAATCACCCACGGACGTCCGCTACCGCTTTGGAACAATTCGTCGGCGATTATCTCGAAGCGGTCGGTGGAGTTTGGGATGAGATCGAACCACAAGTTTTCGACGTGCTACTGCCGCCTGATGCAAATCGAGTCGGTGCAGCGGAGGAAACGCTCCGTTTGGCGTTCGATCCCGAGGCGCTGCCGGAACATCCCGGAGCCATGCTCGCGAATTTCGGTTCGCCGTTCGTCGACCGCTTGCTCGATGACGCTATGGCACGCGGACGCGCCGCCCAAGCCTATGTGACCGGCCTTAACCTCGCACCCTATGACCTGCCGTCTCGAGTCGCTCGTGCCGTGAAAATGGGAACCGGGCTAGAGTGGCAGGTAATGCGGGCTCGCGCTCGGTCATTCTCGCAAGCCATTTTCTGGTTTCGTGCGATGTTTGTCAGTGATCAGAAGGAAATGGAGTTGCTGCCGACTGGCTTCGATATGTACTACGGCCGGCAAGTCCGACATCTCGAAACGTTGCTGGATGATGCTCACCTGGCCGACCAACCCGCGCCGGTGCTGCCCGAATCGAGCCGGCGGACTTTGGGGGACGTTTTCCTGCTTGCGCGGGAACGCGTCCAGCGGACTCTATCGTCGCTTGGCAATTCGCGCAGTCGGGAGCTGAATGAGCGTCTAGACAAACAAGTTTCTCGGATGACACGGTACTACGCCGACCTGCGCGAGGAGACGGCGGAGCAAGCCGCACGGGCCGAAAAGAGGGAACAAAACGGTGACAAGTACGCGGCGCGCCGCGCCGCATTAGTCCAAGAGGAACAAGTTCGCATCGCCGAGTTGCGGCACAAACACGGGCTGCGAGTTCAATTGCGACTACTGAGCGTGCTGGTTGTTCATCAACCGAAATTGCTTCTCACCGCGGAAGTCGGCGCGCGCGGCAAATCGCCGGTGCCGTGGCAGCTCGTGTGGGATCCACTCACGGAGACACTCGAAGCACCCGAATGCCCAAATTGCGGCCGATCAACCTTCGAATTGGTCGCGACCCGCTTCGGGCAACCGGCGTGTTCGGCTTGCGTTGCAATAACGGTTCCCAAGGCCGCACGATTCTCGTAAGGGTGGGACAAGCGGAGCGCCGGGCCATCAATGCAAAATAGCAGTAAGAAATGCAAAGTGAAAAATGCAAAGTGCAAAGTGATTCCGAGGCGCGCTGATCCAACACCGCTTCTCGCTTAACCTTTAACTTTTCACTTTCCACTTTTCATTTTTCACTTTGCACTTTGCACTTTGCATTCTTCCATTCGCACTTTGCTGGTGAATGGTGGGCCGGCGCTCGCTACGCGAGCTTGTCCCACCCTACGGCCGGTCATCCCGCTCGCTCGACTCTCTTGACAACTGCTTGTTCGCCGCTTTGGCATGGCTTATATTCCCTGCTCGCTCGGGGCATTGTCCCTCTCTATTTCCAAATTCTTCCCTCTGAACCCTGGCCCTTCGAGGAGCTCCCATGGCTGGATCTTTTTTCGCTCGCTTGGCACGGCGATACGGGCCGCGAGTGGATGCCCCGACTCGGCGTGAATTCCTGCGCGCTAGTCTGGCTGCATCGGCCGGGACATTGCTTTGCGACTCGTTTGGCTCCGCCCAACAAGTGGATTTGAAAGGTAAGAAGTCTGCAAGCAAGCGGCGCGTAGTGGTGATCGGCGGCGGGTTTGCCGGCTTGGCCTGCGCTCACGAACTTAAGAGCGCGGGCTACCACGTCACACTGCTCGAAGCCCGCAACCGGTACGGCGGGCGGGTGCTGAGTTTCGATGACTTGGTCGAGGGGAAGAACGTCGAAGGCGGAGGCGAACTCATCGGCTCGAACCATCCCACGTGGGTATCTTACGCCGACAAGTTCGGCTTGAAGTTCGTCGACGTTACGGAAGATGAAGATTTGGTCATGCCGATTGTGCTCAATGGCAAACAGCTATCTGGCGAGGAGGGGACCAAGCTCTACGAAGAAATGGACGAGGCATTCAACCGGCTCAACGCCAAGGCGGAGACTATTGACGCCGATCAACCTTGGAAATCGCCCAATGCCGCGCTGCTTGATAAGGGCCACATGGGCGCATGGATCGCCGAACTCGACGTCTCGGATATTTGTCGGACAGCGATTACCGTGCAACTTTCGTCCGATAACGGCACCGCAGTCGACCGGCAGAGTTACCTCGCTATGCTGGCGTCCATCAAGGGGGGCGAGCTGGAAAAATACTGGACGGAGAGCGAAGTCTACCGTTGCCAAGGCGGCAACCAGCAACTGGCCCTCAAGCTCGCCGAAGCTATTGGCGAGTCGAATGTACACCTCAACCTCCCTGTGACTGCGGTGAAAATGAGCGACTCGGGCGCGAAAGTGATTTGCAGAGACGGTCGTACCATTGTGGCCAACGACGTAGTGCTTGCCGTGCCTCCTAGCGTCTGGAAGAAAATCGAATTCTCGCCAGCGCTTCCGGCTTCGTTGCAAACGCAAATGGGGGTGAACACCAAGTACCTTATGGCTTTCAAGGAACGGTTTTGGAAAGAGAAGAAACAATCACCTGACGCATTGACAGACGGCATCTTCAGCATGATTTGGGAGGCGACCGACAACCAAGAGGGCGAGCAAGGTGCGGCACTCGTAGGCTTCTCAGGCGGACCGTCCGCCGAACAAGTCCGCAAAATACCAGCGGCCCAGCGCCAAAAGTCGCTTGCCGCAATAATGGAAAAACTCTATCCCGATTACGGCACGAATCTTGTAAAGACCCGCTACATGGATTGGCCCAGCGATCCGTGGACGCTGGCGGGTTACTCTTTTCCCGCACCAGGACAGGTAACTGCTATTGGGCCGTTGCTTTACAAAGGACTGGGGCGGCTGCATTTCGCCGGCGAGCACACCAGTTACAAGTTCGTTGGCTACATGGAAGGCGCGCTCAACTCAGGTGCGGCCCTGGCCATGCGGCTCGCCAAACGCGACGGTGTTTTGAAATAATGTAACAGTTTAGCCATCTGAAATTTATTGAGGGGAGAAGGAGGGATGAAGTGGCACACTTCGTCCTTCATCGTTTCTAGCTTAACTCCATTAACCCACTATTCGCAGACTCAACCATGAATGGCAAGCCAAAGCCCCCGTTCTTTTTCGCCATGACGGTCGTCGTTCTGTCTCTGGTCGCT
>JANNPR010000989.1:0-4575 GCA_031400345.1 Planctomycetota bacterium
CCATTTCAAACAACAAGACGCCCAGACTATAAAGGTCGGCGGCCCCGCCCACGGGATATGCCTTAACGAACAACTCCGGTGCCGCGTACGCCACCGATCCAATAAATCCTTCCCACGCATCCGCCCTGGGAACGTCGATACGTTGGCAGAAACCCAGATCGATTAGAGTTGCATGCCCGCAGGGGTCCACCACCACATTTTCGGGTTTTACGTCGCCGTGCCGCCAACCGGCGTCATGCAAAGACCGCAAGGCTTCGGCGAGTTGCCGCACAATCCACAACGCGTGATTCACCGGCAGTCGCAGACCGACTTGGACAATATGATTTAAGGGTACCCCATTCAATCGTGGCGTCACTAAGAAGTGCGGCGAACGTTCGACATGAAACGCCAAAACCGAGACCAAATTTCGGTGAGATACGGATCGCCCCACCTGCGCCTCGCGGCGCAGCATGGCAGCAGCGAGGGGCGTGTCTTGCTTCAGCACTTTGACAGCAAAGTCCCAAGGGTGATCGTCGCCAACATTTGCGGGTCGAGCCGCAAACACGCGGGTCCATTGCCCTTCACCAATCAAGTCACCGAGCTGCCAAAGACCGATACACTCGCTGACCGCGAGCGTACTAGCGCGAGTACCAGCAAGCTGAACGAAAGGCTGGTTCATCCTAAAGTCCGGTGATTCACCGTTGCGGAACTCAAAGCAAATTCGAATTTGCGGCGCGCTGCCGCCAACTGCCACCTGGCGAGTTAAGAAAAGGTCTATGGATTGCATCGGTTTTTCGGAGTTCCAAGTTCAATATCAAACTCAAACCTGGCCCTGCAAATAGTCATTCCTGATGTTTATGGAAAATTGTTTTAAGTTTGGCGACGTTTGCGCTTCAGATTCGACGGCGCAAACGAAAGTTATCGCCGACTCAACAGGGTCCACATGACCCATTACATCGCGACAATTCGCGGATGGCGACTGCTTTTGCCAATCCGAACAAGTGGGCAATTGTCTGAAAGATTCTTAAAGATAAGTGCAGAGCACTTTAGTCATCGTCGGCGTCGGTCGATGGAAAACACATCTCCAGGAGCACAGTGCACGGGCATGGCAGCCCCATGAATGCCGGACCAACTTAATCAGCTGTACCGTTACAGCTTTCCTCAGTCTCGCAACTTGCTTAGCTGCCATGTCACGCAAAAACAATTACCGCGCTCGGCACGACGATTGGTCTTACTACGATGAGGCTGACGATGAATTGCCGCGCTCTAAGCGCCGGCGTTCGTCGTCGGGTTACCGAAATTCGCGCCTCCGCTACCGGACTCAATCTTCGGTCTTTCGAGTCTTGTTGGGACTCACTGTTCTGATCGTGGGGACCATCATCGCCCTGCCGTACTCGAATGTGGCTCCTCGCCGTCTGGCAACGGAAGATGAAATCGAAACTGCGGAGCCGCCACGTCAGGCACCTGAATTGCCTTTGCAGATACCGGCACAGGAATCTCCTATTGCCACGAAGTCCCCCGAATCGGACTTACTGGACAATGACGACATGGGACTAGTGTCGAATGCCGCCAGCTTAGAAGGTGTCAGTGCACCACCGGAAATGCCTGGTCACTACGCACCGCCCCACAGGTCGCTGGATAAGAAACACGACAAAACCAGATCCAAATCAGCGAAACACCCGGCAATAGTGGATACGGATGATTACTCAACCAAAGATTACTCAACCAAAGATTACTCAACCAAAGATTACGCAGCCAAAGACCCAACCAAAGATTACGCAGCCAAAGACCCAAAAGCAGATCGCCAAACAACGGATCGATCCACAGAGGTCCGCTCAAAGGCGACTAGTACCACCGACGATAAAACCACGCTTGACAAGCAAAACGTTACTTCCAAATCGCTGAAAACGATTCATGCACCTCCGCGTCATCGCATCCGGGACGGAGACACGTTGGTTAGCTTAGCCGAACATTACTACAACGATGCTTCGCGCGCCACTGAAATTTTCCGCGCTAACCGCGAACAATTGACCGATCCCGATTTACTTCCTGTCGGTTCCTGGTTGCTAATTCCGCAATTGGTTCCTCAACGCGAAGAATGGTCGTCCGTACCGGGTGAGCATTTCAATTAGGTAGGAATGGCTTTACCAGAATATCCCGATAAACGTCCGCGACGCCGGCCGCCATCGCTTTATCGGAAAATCGGGCAGCATGTTGACCGAATGCATTGTCGCTGAGTTCGAGCCACGGCAAATCACCGCGTATCACGCGTTCTAAACAACGCGCCAGAGCGTGTGCATCATTGGGTTCCGCCAACAACCCATCCATACCATCTCGCACCGCTTCCGGTATGCCCTCGACCCTGGTACTAACAATAGGCAACCCAACGGCCATAGCTTCCAGCACTACCATCGGCAGCCCTTCGCCGAACAGACTTGGCAACACAAACAAGTCCATATTCCGCAACTCAAATTCGACGTCTTGGGTGAATCCGATCCAATCTACTGCGTCTCGTAACTGAAGTACATCGACTCTCGCCTTGATGGTTTGCTCGTACTCAGTAGTCTCGAAGGGCCCGACGGCTCGCAAGCGAACTTGAAGGCCGACAGAGCGTAGCTCTGCCATGGCGTCAAGCAACACCTCGATCCCCTTACGCGGGCGATGTAGGGCAACAGTTCCCAACGTCCAGACACCGGCCGGACGTACTTTCGGGCGGCGCTGTTGCGCGGCCGGAACACCATTGGCCACGACCGCCAAACGACTCGTTTGGACGCCTTGACGTTGCATGTGCTCTGCCAAGCTTCGCGATACGGTGATCACCCGTTTCGCGCCACCGACGCACGCACGTTCGACCAGTTGGTTAAGGATGTTTCGAAAAGCGCGTGTAGAATCCCGGGAAGTAGGACTGTGCACATGATAGACCAGAGGACAACCGGTCCGGGCGGATACAAATCTTCCGATGAGCGCAGTTCTGGGAGAATGTGCGTGCAAGACTGCAAAGCCTTCTTGGCGAACCAATTCGATGAGCTTTCTCACGACGGAGAAATCCGTCTTACTTCGCATCGGGACTTCGTAGAGCAAACCCGATGATTGCCGCAGGGTTGGAAATCGGTCCGGTTTGAGACAGGCAAACGCCACCTCGAAACCTTCTTCCGGTAATCGCATTGCGAGCAGATCCTGTACTCGCTCAGCTCCCGAATAGTGCTGACCATTAATTAAATGCAGCGTGCGGATCAACTTATTCGCGGGGAGCTGCGTTAGCCTATCCATTTCCGAACCGCTGCCAAGTTCGAACTGGATTCCCGAGTTGGAGGATTGGGGGAGAGCTGCGTTTATCATCAGAGTGCCACCTCAGGCCTAAGCGGTCAGGTACCAAGCCGCGACTTGAAATTATGCGTTGGCGAACGACAATGAACCCGTTACGACGACTACTTACTACATCGATTTCTTTTAAGACCGTTAAGATCGTTATGCGTGGCATTTTCGCCACAGACCGCGCCAGGGATGGTTGGCATCGGCCGGTTTTTTGGTTACGCCATCGTGTCTCGGATAAAACTTAGCTCATGCCAGCCAGACGCCTAATGTTCCGATTACAGCAGAGCTACTCGGTACCGCTGAAACCGAGCTTCGTCGTTGTGATAGGTTTGACGGTGGTATGGCAATCCCAAACATTCGCTCAAAACGATGAGCCCTTGCGTGCCGCATCCGTTTCCGCCGAGCTCCTGGCTACGGATTCGACTGCGAACTCCAACATTAGCGCTGAATTTCGCGAACGCATGTTTCGCGTCGTGAGTGCCATACCGAACCACATCCAGAACGGATTGAGGCGCAGGGGTTGGCGAGTTCAACTGGCAGAATATGTCGTCGATGCGGCTCCTGACCTGCGAGGAATTCGTCCGCGTGGGTGGCCCCCAGATTCGACGTGGGAGAATACGGACGCCGTGCACTTGCCAAAAGAGCGACTCGTTATACTCGCCGAAAAACGCCGCACACGCTCGGGCCGTCAAGCAATCAGCCCACGAGCGGAAGGTGCGTTCCGTCACGAGTTGGGACATGCTTTTGACATGGCTAGTGCTGAGCGAGATTTGTTTCGCTCCGCGCAGCCAGCATTTCGAGAGGCGCTGGACCGCGACATTGGGCGACTCCCTGCCGAAGTGAGATCCACGTTGCATTATTACTTGCAGGCTAGTTCGGCAGGCCGTCAGGAAGCCTTTGCCGAGGCTTTCGCCGTAATTCTCGGGGGTGGGTCCGACGTCGATAAACAACAGCAGTTTTTGGCCGCTTTCCCGTCAACGATTCATTATGTGCAAAACGCTATTAGCGACTTCCGGCCGTAACCATTGAATTGTGACCATTTAATGTAGCGCGCTAACCCGGAACTCTTCGCCACGGAGTGGCGGTAGTCGGTAGCCAGGGGCGAACGTAGGCGTTAGCCGCCGTGAGCCCCTGGTACGCGATATCCAACGCGGCATTAGCCACGGAGTGGCGACCGAAGCAGTCCGCTGAGTTTATTCGTTCGCCGATCGCAAATCGGTCGCCACTCCGTGGCTGAAAAAAGCCTCTGCAATGAATTCCAGGGGCTTTGCCTGGCTGACG
>JANNPR010000990.1:0-2528 GCA_031400345.1 Planctomycetota bacterium
CGTGCGTATCAGGCGTTGTGCCACAACTCCCACTAGCGCTGCGGCGATCTTGTACGATTCCACTTCCATATCGCGGAGCCGAGTTATGGCGCCAATACTGTCATTGGTGTGCAGAGTGCTGAGCACAAAGTGCCCGGTCAATGCGGCTTGCACTGCAACTTGAGCGGTTTCCGGATCACGGATTTCACCGACCATGATCACATCGGGGTCTTGACGCAGTATGGCTCTTAACGCGGCCGCGAAACTCAGCGAACGACCTTTGTCAACCTGAACCTGGTTAATTAATTCCAATTGATACTCAACTGGGTCTTCGACGGTCACGATGTTGCAATGAACGGATTTGATCAGTTCCAAGGCGGAGTACAGAGTGGTCGTTTTACCGCTGCCCGTGGGACCGGTTACCAGCATCAAACCAAAGGGCTTGCGTAAAAGAGTTTTCAGGTCCACCAGAAGATCAGGAGGCACGCCCAACCGATCCAGGTTAAAAGTAACCCGGCGACGATCCAGCACGCGTAACACAACCTTCTCACCTAGCACGGTCGGCAGAGTCGAAATTCGAAGGTCGACCTCCTTCCCCTCAACAGCCACTTGGCAGCGACCGTCTTGTGGCAGCCGGTGCTCGGCAATATCCATTTTTCCCATGACCTTGATACGTGACACGATCGCAGGATGAACATCGCGTCGCGGCTTTAATACCTCCAGCAGCTGGCCATCGACCCGAAAGCGAACCACGGTGTGCTTTCGAGTCGGTTCGATATGAATGTCGCTGGCACCCTTGCGCAACGATTGAAGAATCAAATAGTTGACGAGATTGATAATCGGACTTCCGTCGATCAGCGATTCTACCGACGAGAGGTCGACGTCCGTCGCATCCAGCTGTAGTTCGACTGCACTTTCGTCGAGGTCGGCTGTGACGGTATCAACTTCGAAATCTTCCTGATAGCAACGCGGCAAGATGCGTCGAATATCGCATGCGAAAGCGAAAATCGGCCGCACATTCAATTTACTGACACGTTCGATTTCGTCAATTTGCTCAAGATTTTGCGGTTCTGCCATCGCCACGCACAGCACGCTGCGCACTTTGAAAATCGCAAGCACATTGAGTTGTTCTGCGATCTCGCGGGGGATCTGCCGAACGGCAGTAGGGTCGATTAAGCCTTCACGTAGCTTGACCGCAGGCATATTCAACTGGCGCTGTACGAAAGGTAGCAACTGTTCCTCGGTTAACACACCGAGTTCAATCAGTACTTCGCCAATCTTTTGCCCACGGGATTGTTGGATCCGCAGCGCCTGCTGCAATTCCTCCCCCGTCAGCAAGTTCGCACCGATGAGTTGTTCGCCCAAAGGAACGAAACGGCGGGGACGCGGTACGACCGCTCCTGTATGGAGCGTAGAAGTGGATGGATTGGCATCCATCGTCGGAGGAGCGACTTGAATTCCGGCGGTCATTGCACGAAGCTCCCCACCGCCCCCTTGGCCTCGCTAAATATTTCGAAGCGACTGCCAACGCCTGTGACGGCAAAAATCTCGCGGCACAGCGCATTCGGGGCGGCGAGTTTGAGTGTGCCTGCCCGCTGTTCAAAGGCATCCTGTATGTCGAGCAGTAATTCCAGACCGGAACTATCGATTAGGGCAATACCTTGCATATCGAGCACTGCGCGAAAGTGTCCCTCCTTCAGACAATCGTCCAACGTGCTGCGCGCAGCGGAAACGTTTTCGACATTCAGCGGCGCGGTGCCCGCAATGACTTGGATAGCCCCTTGCTTCGAGCGTGCAAACATAATTCAATTATTCCAATGGCAAAACGAGGGTGAACGTGCTGCCCTTTGCTAACTCGCTCTTAACCGTCAGGTCGCCTCCGTGAAGCCTGATGACTTCTCGCGCCAGAGATAAACCTAAGCCCGTCCCTGTCTGTTGCTGGACGTACTCGCTGGTGCTCCGAAAAAACTTGTCCCAGATGCGTGACAAGTCTTCAGTTGAAATGCCCACGCCGGTGTCCTCTACATCGATGCGCAAGTGGCGTTCGGTCAGTTTTAACTTGAGGGCCACACGACCCCCGTCGGGCGTGTATTTGCCTGCGTTTCCCAATAGATTGACCAATGCGACTTGAATCTTGTCCTTGTCGAGTCGAAGCTTGGGATACTTCTCCAACAACGTGGCTTGGAAAATGATGCTTTTCTTCTCCATCTGCGGTTTTACTTTGGTGATGGCTTCAGACAGCATCCGTTCGATGTCAACGTCCTGTCGATTGAGGGTCAATGAGCCAACTTCCATGCTGCTGATGCTCAACAAGTCGTCGATAAAACGAGCCAATCGGGTGGCCTCGGAGTTGATGATGTTGCAGAACTGTTTTTGACTTTCGACGTCCAACTCCTCGGTCAGCGCCAAAGTTTCCGCATAGGCTTTGATGTTTGCTAAAGGGGTGCGCAGTTCGTGTGTGGCGGAGTCCAGGAACTGATCTCGCATCGCTTCCGACAGTTTCTGCTGTGACACGTCGCGAATATTCCAGACGTGTCCCTGATTCTGAG
>JANNPR010000993.1:0-4381 GCA_031400345.1 Planctomycetota bacterium
TCGCTGCGCGATCTGGTCCCACCCTACAATTGGTTGGCCGACGCTCCGCTTATCCCAGTGACCGCCAAATCTAACCACCGGTTTCGGCGGGCACTTGTTTCTATGCGTTCGTTCAGCGATTGTGGAGAAATGAACCCGGGCACCAAGGAAACTGAAATACCGACAAACGAGCAACCCTCGCTGGATCCACTGCCACCGCCCAATCTCCAAAAACTCACTGGCATCCTGACAGAGCAAGGTAAACTCGACGAAGCCTGCGCTATGCTGCGCGAGGCGCTGTCGGCTGCTCCGAACGACGCGTCGATCCATCACAGTCTAGGCTTCGTCTTGGCCAAGCAAGGCAAACTGTCCGAAGCGGAGCATCATTTCCGCCACGCTCTGCAACACCAGCCCGAAGCCATCGACACGCTTCGAAACCTTGCTCTGGCCCTATCGCAACAGGGAAAACACCGCGAGGTGCTGGACGTCAGCCAGAAGTTGGTGTCGTTGAAACCGGAAATACCGACACACTGGCATGAGCTAGGTCGCGTGCACCGTCGTTTGAAGGATATGGACTCCGCTATTCCCGCCTTCGAAAAGGCAATCGAATTACAGCCGGACTTGGCGGACGCACATCATGACCTGGGTCTCGCCCTAAACGATCGAGGCGACAACGCTCGAGCTCAAGCCGCTTATCGAAAGTCACTGGAGATCAAACCGGACTTCGTCGAGGCCTTAAACAACCTGGGGGTCCTCCTGGAAGGACAGGGACAGGCCGATGAGGCCGTCGAGTTACTGCGCCGCGCTGTACAGCTTAAACAGGCTCCGGACCTGCTAAACAACTTAGGCGTCGCTTATTCAACTAAGCGAGAGTTTGCCGAATCCATTCGCTGCTATCGGGCCGCGCTCAAAATCGATCCCAATTACGCCGCGGCATTGAACAATCTTGGCAACGCACAACGGTCGATCGGTGAAGTCGACGAGTCGATCGCATCGCTGCGGCAAGCATTGCGAATCCGGCCTGACTACGCCGAAGCCTACAATAACCTGGCGATCGCCCTGGTGCAGAGCGGCAGGCACCTTGAAGCCATGCGTTATTACAATCAAGCCATCCACTTCCGGCCGGATTATTCCGAAGCTCACATGAACCGGTCGCTCGACCGGTTGGCCATCGGCGATTTCGAAGGCGGTTGGATCGAGTACGAATGGCGTTGGCGAGGCAAACAGTTGAGACCTCGATACGCCGACCGCCTTCGCTGGGATGGTTCCAGCCCAGCAGGCAAACGGATACTCATCCATTTTGAACAGGGCTTGGGCGACACGTTTCAGTTCATTCGCTACGCCCGCCGTCTAAGAAAGCTGGGAGCGACAGTCATTGCAGAAGTCCAAAAGCCGCTCGTGAAGATTCTCGAGTTCAGCCAGGAATTGGACCAGGTTGTTGCGGTAGGGAGCGAAATTCCCGAGTTCGATTTTCACGCACCGCTGCTGAGTCTGCCCGGACTGCTCGGCACCACGCTGGCGACGATTCCTGCCGACGTTCCGTACCTAAAGCCCGACCCACAACTGGTCGAGAAGTGGAAAGGGCGTTTGGCTAGTATTCAAGGATTCAAGATCGGCATCGGTTGGCAAGGTAACCCCGAATATCGAGGCGATCGGCATCGGTCTGTCCCGCTGAAACACTTCGCCGCATTGGCCTGCATTCCGGGCGTCACGCTCATCAGTCTGCAAAAAGGGCACGGATCAGAGAAGGTTTCGGAGCTGTCCCGTCATTTCTCGCTGACGACGTTCGATGATCTGGATACCGAATCTGGGCCGTTCATGGATACTGCGGCGATCATGAAGAACCTCGATCTGATCGTCACGTCAGATACGGCCCTACCACACTTGGCTGGTGCCCTTGGCGTTCCGGTGTGGATGGCCTTGCCGGTGGCGAGCGACTGGCGATGGTTACATGGTCGCGAGGATTCGCCATGGTACCCAACGATGCGGTTGTTCCGTCAACGCGAACGCGACAACTGGGAGGCGGTGTTCGATAGAATTGCCCGGGCCATACCGATCCGCTTGGTCGATGTACAGGCAAACTCGCGGGGGCCTGCCCCACTTGAGACGGCCGAAGCCGAGAAGAAGTGGCAGGAGGCCGTCGAATTCATCTCGACGAATCAGCTTGCAAAGGCTGAACAATCTTTACTTGACGCTCTGCGGTGCGATCCACTGAGTGCCAAAGTCCATCACGACCTGGGGGTTGTGCGCGGAAAACAAAAGCGGCCCGAACAAGCGGTCGCTAGTTTTCGGCGCGCCTTGGAATTGGCCCCCAATCTTGCCGGTACGTGGGGCAACTTGGGACTCGCATTTCTCGAACAAGATCAGATCGACGAGTCCATTTCTCACTTGCAACGGGCACTCACGCTGGGTCCAAACGCGCCGGAAACATTCAATAATCTGGGCGTGGCTTACATGCGCGATTCGCAGCCGGCATTAGCGGCGGAAAATTACCAGCGCGCATTGCGGCTGCGACCCGATTACGCGGAAGCACACTTAAATCTTTCGAGAGCCCTCTTAATCCAAGGGAACTTCGAGCAAGGCTGGCTGGAATACGAGTGGCGATGGAAATGTCCCGGATACCAAGCCCGAGATGACGAGAAGCCGCGTTGGGGCGGAGAACCGCTCGGTCATCGCACCATCCTGCTGCATGCGGAACAGGGACTCGGCGACACGTTGCAATTTGTGCGCTACGCGTCGCTTGTAAAACGCAGCGGAGGAACCGTACTCCTCGAGTGCCAACCGCCACTGGCGTCCATTCTTACTGGTTGTCCTGGCGTCGATAAGATTATTCCTCGCGGCATGCCTTTACCCCATTACGATGTGCACACTCCGCTCATGAGTTTGCCCGGACTACTGGGCACTACATTGCAGACTGTTCCGGCGGTCGTTCCGTACTTATTCGCGGACGCCGAATTGGTACGAGCGTGGCGTGAAAAGCTGAGTCGGATTCCAGGATTCAAGATCGGCATCCATTGGCAAGGAAACCGCGATTACGATGGAGATCGCAATCGCTCGCTCGAACTCAAGCGACTCGCGCCTTTGGCCCGGCTGCACGATGTGCGACTTGTGAATTTGCAAAAAGGGCCTGGAAGCGAACAGTTGTCAGATCTCGTCAACGGCTTCCCGGTCGTCGACTTTGGTGTTGGGAGCGACGAGCACGCGGGCCCGTTCATGGACACTGCGGCCATCATGATGTGTCTTGATCTGGTAGTCACTTCCGACACTGCCACGGCGCATCTGGCTGGTGCACTAGGAGTGCCCGTGTGGCTGCTGTTACCGAAGTCGCCGGATTTTCGCTGGCTATTGAATCGCGATGATTCTCCTTGGTATCCCACGATGAAGCTCTTTCGTCAACGAGATCGTGGCAATTGGGACGAGGTCATACGCGATGTATCGGCCGCTGTACAAGATCGTATTGCAACGGTCGGCAACGCGACACCGCCGCCAACTCTTGCCGCTGAAATCGCAGCATCCGCTTTACGCGAAGAGGCTCGCAAATTAATCAGCGAGGGAAATTTCAGTTCTGCCGCCGACCTTCTAAAAACGGCGTTACGGGCCCAACCGAAATGCCCCGGTGCTCATCTCGACCTAGGCGTGGCGTTGGCCCGAATGAAACAGTTTGACAAGGCGATTCCGCATCTTCGTCAGGCCGTGGAACTCGCGCCCAATCAAGCGATTGGCTACAGTAACTTGGGACTGGCACTTCTCGAATCCGGTGCGGCGGGGGAAGCCATTTCCGTCCTAGCCACCGGCATCAAACTTGCCCCTGACTTACACGGCCTGCACAAGCATCTGGGGATGGCCCAGCTGGAACTGGGAAAACACGAAGACGCGATTCTCTCTTTTCAAGAATGGGTTCGCCTTACACCTGAATCCGCAGAGGGCTACTTTCAGCTGGGGGGCGCGCAAAAACTTGCCGGGAAATGGGCGGAGGCAGAGCAGAGTTTTCGACGAGCACTAAGTGTCGACCCGGGTTATTTAGCGGCCAGCAATCAGCTAGCCCGGATTATTAAAGCCTGACGCGCAAGCGATGGGATCGCGGTAATGCCTTCGGGTTCAAGAGAGTAACCATCCTTTTCGACTGCAATAGCGCAACATGACCGGACTTTTCGTTAAATCCTTGAGAATTCCCACAATGCGGATATGCTAGTTGGGATATCGATTTTGACCCCAAGGTTGTTATTTATTCCGAAACGGTGGGTCAAGGTGGCAGGGGTGCCACTGGCAGCCGCCGGAGCCCACGCGACAACGCCGGTGGAGAACACATCGGACGTCGCGCCGACAGCCATGCCGAGCGCGACCTCGGGAGCCATGTAGCCGAGCTTGCCCTTCACCGAGCCGGTCTCGGTATGGAGCTGGC
>JANNPR010001038.1:0-3160 GCA_031400345.1 Planctomycetota bacterium
GCGCTTCGTTGCCTACGCAACGACGGCGAGCGGCTCAGACTGGCAGGAGATTCGGGTACGCAACGTCGACACTGGACGCGACCTCGCCGATCAGCTGAAGTGGGTGAAATTCTCGGGCATCACCTGGCTAAAGGACGGTAGCGGCTTTTTCTACAGCCGATACGATGAACCAAAACCTGGCGAAACTCTCACGGGCGTTAACTACTTCCAAAAATTGTTCTTCCATAAGTTGGGTGAAAACCAGTCGCAAGACACACTGATCTACTCGCGCGACGATGAAAAAGAATGGGGTTTCGGAGCACATGTCACCGAAGACGGCAACTACCTTGTGATTTCCGTCTGGAACGGAAGCAAACCGGAAAACCAGGTCTTCTATCGCGATCTCCGCGAGCCCAACGGCAAGATCGTCGAATTGATTACAGGTTTCGACGCCAAATACAACTTCCTTGGGAATGAAGGCGCTACGTTTTGGTTCCTGACAAACCTAGACGCACCGCTCGCACGGATTCTATCCGTCGACTTGGGTCTTCCTAATCGAGATCAATGGAAGGAAATCGTGCCCGAAGCCAACCACGTCATTGAGGATGCAACCTTGGTCGGCGAGCGATTCTTCTGTTCCTATCTGCAGGACGTTAAGTCGCTTGTGCGCGTATTCGATCAAAGTGGAAAGCACGAGCGCGATGTTGACTTGCCAGGGGTAGGTTCTGTCAGCGGGTTCGGCGGAAAACGGTCGGACAGCGATACGTTTTATACATTTTCGAGTTTTACCGTTCCGGGCACAATTTATCGCTACGACATTACCAAAGGAACGAGCACCGTATTTCGAGAACCTCAAGTTCCTTTTCGGCCGAAAGATTTCGTGACCGAGCAGGTTTTCTTCAGCAGTCGTGATGGAACCCGCATCCCGATGTTTCTGACTTACAAGCGCAACTTGAAGCGAGACGGCTCCAATCCCACCATTTTGTATGGGTACGGCGGATTCGATATTGCTCTCACGCCGGCATTCTCCGTTTCAAACGTCGTTTGGCTGGAAGCCGGGGGGGTGTACGCCGTTCCTAGTTTGCGTGGCGGTGGGGAGTACGGCAAGGCATGGCACGACGCTGGTCGGAAGGAAAACAAGCAGAATGTATTCGACGATTTCATTGGTGCCGCCGAGTGGTTAATCGCAAATAAGTATACAAATCCGAAACGTCTAGCGATTCGCGGCGGTAGCAACGGTGGTTTATTAGTTGGAGCCGCAATGAACCAACGTCCGGAGCTGTTTGGGGCGGCGATCCCGTCCGTCGGTGTGATGGACATGCTGCGTTATCATAAGTTTACGATCGGCTGGGCGTGGGTATCCGAGTATGGTTCGTCGGACGACCCCACGGACTTTAAAACACTGATGGCATATTCACCACTTCACAATCTCAAACCAGGCATACGCTACCCTTCCACGCTCGTCATGACGGCCGATCATGATGACCGAGTGGTCCCCGCTCACAGCTTCAAGTTTGCCGCTGCCTTGCAGTCTGCACATCAAGGAGAAAACCCAGTGGTCATTCGGATTGAGAGTCGTGCGGGACATGGAGCGGGAACGCCGACCACAAAGTTGATCGAATCTGCAGCGGACGCGCTGGCGTTTCTCGCCGGTGAATTTGCTATGAATTTCCCGACCGATACCACTTCGAGGTTGCAACGGGCCACAGAACAGCGAAAATAGCAGGGGTTTCTTTTCTAGTTGACCTCGGTCACGTTGCTGCGGAGGCTGGTCATGCGAAAGCTCGACCGTCGTCGTTGGTTTCAGCTTATGAGCGCAGGCGCTTTTGGCGGAAGCGTTTGCCCATGGTTGCCAGCAATCGCCGATGAAGTGGCAACGAATCCGAAGCGGCGCCGGCACTGCATTCTGTTATGGATGACCGGTGGTCCGTCGCAGACCGATACGTTCGACATGAAGCCTGATCATGCCCATGGCGGCGAGTTCAAGCAAATTGAAACAAACGTATCCGGAGTACGGATCTGCGAACACTTACCTAAACTGTCTCTGTTCGCAGATCACTTAGCGATCGTTCGCAGCCTCAGCACCAAAGAAGGAGATCATGGTCGAGGCACCTACCTAATGCGGACAGGGCATCAACCGATGGGTCCTGTTCGATATCCAACGATCGGTTCATCCCTGTCCAAAGAATTGAGTGGGGAAGACGACACTCTCAACTTTGTTTCTATTGCGCCTTATCGGCAGTTCAACCCGGCTGCTTTCGGTCCGGGTTTTCTCGGACCCCGTTTCGCGCCGCTCACCGTCGGCGATAACGAAAATCTGCAGGCAGCGCAAGCGGCCGAGGCCGGCAATGCACGGCGCTACGCCGCACTGCGAGTCGATGACTTGAAATCCACCGAAGGAGTTTCGTCAGCTCAGTTCGATGCCCGTTTGCGTCTCTGGCGTTCGCTGCAAGACAGTTTTTTAGCATCTCATCCCACTGCCTCTCCCCTGGCACATGACACCGTGTACCGACGAGCAGTCAAGCTGATGCATAGCGAATTGCCAAACGCTTTTGACTTGTCAGAGGAGCCAGACGACGTACGCGATGCATACGGGCGCGGACGATTCGGCCAAGGTTGTCTCATGGCGCGAAAGTTGATTGAACGCGGAGTCGCATTTGTGGAAGTATCGTTAGGATCCTTTTCGAACGGAGCGCTAGGCTGGGACACTCACCAGAATAATTTCTCCACGCTCAAATCCTTATGCGCGGAGCTGGACTCAGGCTGGTCCGCACTGATGTCGGATTTGCAGAGCCGAGGGCTGTTAGAATCGACGACCATCCTTTGGATGGGCGAGTTTGGTCGAACACCCAAAATCAATCCGACTGGCGGCCGCGATCATTTTCCCGCTGCCTGGAGCTGTGTTCTGGGCGGAGGCGGTATCCGAGGTGGACAAGTCTACGGCCGAACCAGTGCCGACGGTACACAAGTGGAAGACCAAAAAGCCGATGTGGGCGACATCTTGGCAACTCTTTGCACAGCGCTGGGTATCCCGCCCGAACGACAAAACGTCTCTGAGGTCGGTCGGCCGATTAAGATCGCCGAGGGTACACCGATCAAAGAAATTCTGGCGTAATGTTGTAGTAGGCACACTCCGTGTGCCGTTACGGCACACGGAGTGTGCCTACTACAACCTACTTCG
>JANNPR010001046.1:0-5371 GCA_031400345.1 Planctomycetota bacterium
CATCACCGAAGAGATTTGGCAGCGGCTGAATCGAGTGGCTCCAATTCGAGGCCTTACGGATCCGGAACCTTCGACGGACAGCATCATGATTGCACCATGGCCGGCAACGGACGAGTCACTTCGTGATGCATCGATCGAGACCCAATTTGCCCGTTTTCAGAAGATGCTGACGGCCGTACGGGACTTACGAGCCCGACAGAATATTCCCGCAAAAGCGCATCTGGAGTTTCATGTGCAGTGCCAGGACTCTGTGGCGGACTCACTGCGTCCACTGGTATTGAATTTTCGAAGCTTGGCCAATGCGACGGCGGTAGCCTGGGGACCGAATGTATCTCCCCCCCCAACAAATGCGAAGATCAACCTCGACGAGATGACCCTGTTTGTGGATCTCCAGGACTTCATCGACGTTGATGCGGAGATCGTTCGTAACCAGCAAGAACATGACAAGCTGATGGAGTTGATCAAGGGTAAACAAGGAAAACTGTCTAACGCGAGTTTCGTGCAGCGGGCGCCGTCCGACGTGGTCGCCAAAGAGCGAGAAGGTTTGTCGCAATTCGAACAGCGATTGCAGTCAATCCAAGCGGCGCTAGTAGAGCTACAGCGCGCCAAAAAAAGTCCGCGAGAATGAGATTGGCTTGGTCCTTTGATGTGCATGTTAGGTGCCAAAGTGTGCCACATAATCAGGCCGACGCCGGAGTTGATTGCGATAGCCAGTTAAGGTCATCCGGCGGCAAGCCAGTGCGTGAATCCGTATCGGGTCGGCGCAAGGAGGAAAAGTTTACATGGTCTTTTTGGGTTCCACCGGAACTCAGTTGGCGACCAGCTTCAGCACTGGCTTGCCGCCGAAAGGAGCGTTATGGTACGTCCCGCCTAAGTTCGGCGGCTGCCCGTGGCACACTTCGAGCATTAAATGCGCAACATCAAAACTTGCGTTTCAGGCTTCAATAATCGCATGAATTCCGAAACCAACCAGGCTACGATCGGTCTGCTGCTCAGCGGCGGACTAGACAGTTGCGTCCTACTAGGCCACTTACTGGCGAATGGGCGTCGCGTTCAACCATTCTTTATTCGCTCGCGGTTGGTTTGGGAATCGGGCGAATTAGCAGCGATCGTCAGGTACCTCGAGGCCATGGCTCAACCGAATCTGGCCGAGCTTGTCATTCTGGAGCTGCCCGTCGACGATCTCTACGAACAACATTGGAGTATTACCGGTAACGATAGTCCGGACGCTTTATCATCCGACGAGGCTGTGTTTCTGCCAGGTCGAAATGCATTGCTATTGATCAAGGCTTGCATTTGGTGCAGCTTGCATGGGATCCGTGAACTCACGATGGCTCCGTTGGCTACGAGCCCCTTTGCAGACGCGTCGGCTGACTTTTTTAACAGCTTTCAACGCACTTTTTCGTATTTTGGGTTGCCGCTGGTGCAGATCCTGTTGCCTTTCCAAAGCCTGAACAAACAGCAGGTTATGGAGTTGGGCGAGCGACTCCCACTCGAACTATCGTTTTCGTGTCTGGCTCCTTTAGAAGGATTGCATTGCGGCCGATGTAACAAGTGCGCCGAACGCCAGACTGCCTTTCGTATGGTGGGGCGGGTCGATCGAACAACCTATGCGTGTCAAATCGAGTGAATTGCCATGTTTCTAGTCACGCGCGAAATTGATTTCTGCTACGGCCACCGGTTGCTAAATTACGACGGCAAGTGCAAGCATCTGCACGGCCATAATGGGCGAGCCGTCATTGCGATCGCTGCCAATGAGTTGGACGAACGCGGAATGGTGCTCGACTTCTCTGATATCAAGAGCGTTGTCAGCCAGTGGATCGACGACAATTTGGATCATCGCATGTTGTTACACTGCGACGACCCGATTGTGCCAGCGTTGCAGCAAGTGGGCGAGCCGCTGTTTCTCTTAGAGTGTAATCCCACGGCAGAGAATATTGCCAAATTGATTCACGAGTTCACGGCGTCCAAGGGTTTTCCCATCGTGGAAACGCATCTGTGGGAAACACCTCGCTGCTTCGCGACCTACCGACCTAGCGCAAAAAAATAGTCCGGGCTACCCGCTTTTGGCGAATTACCCGGACTGGCGTCCCCCCTGGGATTTTTGCAGACCAATACGCGGCCTTGTCTGTTCGAATCTGCATCGCCGCTGCTGCCGACCAAGATTATCGGCATGGTTCGCGCGTTACTTTTGCAGAACTTCACATTCAAGTGTCCCCCTTGTTGGCTGTCACTGGTAGATGCGAATCCGCGCCATTTCCCGTTACTCATGGAAAAAACTCATAATCTGTAACGGTGACGCCGATTTTGACGGTGTTACTTGCCCTTTATTCCAACAAGAAATGCTAGCGGTGTCGAACCACCATCCTCGTGCGCCGGGATCCCACTGCCACCTTATCATCTCAATTCTCCATCTTGGAATAGAGCCACTAAGGCCAACGCGAGGTTGCTCTGAATGAGACGTAGGCCAGCTCAAAAAGCCAAACTCGGCGTACAAATGTTCTCGTTCTTAGCCGTCTTGCTATGCACGATGGGTGCGCTCATTACGATGCTGATCGTCGTTCTACAGCAGGCTAAACTGGAGGCCGCCGTGATTCACCAGGCTGTGGCTGAAGAAACGAAGGGACCAGCAGTCGATATTGAAGCACTCGAACGTGAGCGAGCCGAACAAGACTGGCGAAAGGATGCACTCCAAGAATCGCGAGCTCAAAAGACCAAGGAACTGGCCAATCAGCGGCTGGAACTCAGCCATTTAGAGGATCACATCCGTAGACTCGAAGGCCGTTGGAAGCAGCTGCGAGCCGAAGCAGAAAAGCTGCAACAATCGGTCGAAAGCCATGGCAGTGGCACCGTGGCAGCACAATACGATCTAGCTAGTCTCCAATCCAACATTGAGGCAGCGCGCCAGGAATTGGAAAAAGCTCAAGCGGAAGCCGCCAACCGCCGCCGCACGTTTGCGATCGTTCCGTATGCTGGACCTAATGGGACAAGTCGCCGCCCCATCTATATTGAGTGCTCCCAAGAACGGATCGTTATGCAGCCCGAAGGAATCGTTTTCCGCGCCGATGACTTTGAGGGCCCAATGAGTGCCGGGAACCCATTAGATGCAGCATTGCGTGCCACACGTGAGTACCTAGCGCGAAATGGTGATACAAAAACTAACGGCGAGCCCTATCCGTTGCTGATTGTCCGGCCGGATGGCGCGGTCGCGTACGCTGCGGCCCGAGCAGCCATGAAATCCTGGGACGACGAGTTCGGCTACGAGCTCATCGATCAAAATCTATCACTAGCATATCCCAAGTCCGATCCGGCATTGGTCGAAGAATTGACTCGAGCGGTCGCTGACGCTCGTCATCGCCAACAAATACTCGCTGCGGCAATGCCAAACCAGTATCGCCCCAAGTCACGTGGCTTATACGCGTCGAGGGCGGGCGGTGGCTTCGTACTCGAGGAAGACCTCGGAGTTGACGGAGATTCCTTGAGCACGAATTCAAACTCCCACGGGGCTCGGAATTCACGCGAGCCCGGCGGATTTACTGGAGCAAGTGGCTCTGGAGAGCCTGGTTCCGGAGGAACGAGCTTTAGCGCATCCGGAACGGGCACACCTCGCGCTGGGCAACCTGATGCCGTACGACCGGGTCAAATGGGCCAAAAACGTAATGAAAAAAGATCAACTCGTGCTGGCTCGGCCGAGCCAAATTACGGTTCGACGGGTTTGCAAGACGGGGCAGGCGATAACAACAGCGAGCAATCGGATCCCGGGGCCGGTGGTGAGTTGGCATCCGAGACGATCGCCGGGGGCCAACAAGCTGACAGTTCCATCATGGGTAACGCCAGTTTCTCGCGACGGGCGGCACCGGGTTCACTTGCCAAGGCACGTGGTTCGAACTGGGGCACCCCGCATGCAAGCCGCGGCTTAACTGGGATCACTCGGCCCATTCAAGTGCAGTGTCTGCCGGATCGGTTGGTCATTTTGCCCGAACGAGGCGACCGAGCGAAGCCGCTCGAGACGATACTAGCAGGTGAAACCAGTCCTGGAATGGACAAATTCGTAGCGGACGTCTGGACGCGTATTAATGGCTGGGGACTCGCCGTCGCGGGAGGGTACTGGAAGCCCGTACTGGTCGTACAAGTTAGTCCCCAGGCCGAATCGCGTTTCACAGACCTACAAGCCCTGTTAGAAGACAGCGGCTTCGAAGTAAAAAGGAAGTCACCGTGAGCCGCAAGCACGATGTGATCGCCGAGGCGCCGGGCCACGACTCGTTCGTCGACGTCGTGGCCAACTTGGTGGCGATCATCATCATCCTCATCGTTCTCATTGGCTCCCGAGCCAAAGATGCCATATTGGAAGAGGCAACCGATGCGGAGGAACCCGCAACTCAAGTCGATCCTGAATTGGCCGCTGCCGCCACGGATTCCATGGTCGCCGCCGACGCCATCGAAACCGACATCAATGAAATTTCGTCGCGCATATCTAAGGGAACAATGGAAGTTGCCTATCGGCGAAACGAGCGAGACCGGGTTAATCTGTTGATTACGATGGCCGAACAAGAATTAACGCAGCGCCGCGGACAGCTTGATGAATCCCAGCAACAACAGTTCGATGCCGAGCGGCAAATAATTCAAGCTCGCGACGAATTGGCAAATCTCAAGCAAGTGCGAGACTTCCTGCAAACGGCCCAGTCGCAGCCGACGATCGTCGAACACTTGCCGACACCGATGGCTAAGACGGTATTCGGGCGAGAGGTACATGTTCGCTTGCTGAACGGGCGACTGACGGTGCTCCCATGGGAAGAGTTGGTCAACAAACTAAAAGAGGATGCACCTCAGAAAGTCTTCAGGCTGCGAGATGCCACTCAAGTTACAGAAACACTGGGACCAATCGATGGTTTCTGGCTTCGGTACACGCTGAAACGAGTTGAGAAACAAGTTCGAACTAACGTGGGGATGGCAGTTCAAAGTCGCATCGAGTTGGACCGGTTTGTAATTATCCCCGTGGCAGAGAATCTGGGAGAATTGCTCGAAACCGCCCTGGGTGACGGATCTCCATTTCGCGCGACATTGCATGATTTCGATCCGTCGCGCACCACCGTCTCGGTGTGGGTATATCCCGACAGTTTTCAGCACTTCGGGCAACTCAAGCATACTCTTTACAACTTGGGATTCCTCGCCGCTGCAAGACCGTTACCAGAAGGTCACCCAATCGGTGGTTCTCCAGACGGTACGCGTTCAGCCGCGCAATGATTCTTTCGGGTAGCACCCAAACTGGTTGGCACGTCCCTGTTGTAGTAGGCACACTCCGGGTGCCGTAACGGCCCACGGAGTGTGCCTACTAAAACGCGAGGAACGCGCCTCGCATGGCGTGTGAACC
>JANNPR010000630.1:0-7569 GCA_031400345.1 Planctomycetota bacterium
CCTTTCTACACCAACTTACTCATTCCGCATAATTGCCGAATCCGCCTAGTTGCACAATGTCGCGTGGACTTGTGGGTAACAACGAGGGCTGACGCCCCTGGCTATTACATGTCGCCCTCCGGGCTGAAAACCGGATTAGGACCGGGGGGAGATAGTTTTGAGATTTCGCGTGAGCATTAACCCGGCCACGGCTCCGTTTGAACGTCTCAAAAGCCACATCACCGTGCCGCGCTCGATCCGCCGGCAACGTCACTCTCCCTAGTCGACTCGTTGGGATCAGACATATTGAATTCAAGTTCCGATGGTGGATCTGAAATACCCTGTCCAAAGTAAAAGCCTTGCATTAACGTCTGCTGCTCAACGCCAAGACACTTGCCCCACCAAAGCAAGATCGGCTCGGCAGGACTTTTGACAAGGCACCAGTCTGCACCTCGGTAGAGGCTTGGCGAGCGGTAGTAAGGGTTGGATGATCTTGATCTGTTAAATCGCAAGTATGGCGCATAGCTGGCGAGATAGACGAAGCCCAGAATTGAAATACAAGGGACAGTCCAGAGGACCATGTATATGAATCGCCGTCGCCACAAGTGTTCATCCATGATGACGTCCGTTTGAATTGCCAGCCGCTAAATGCCAACGCGCTGACATGTTTGACTGTCGACGAAGCTTCGGCACCCCCGTCAACATAGGCTCCGTTCGAATTCCGAGTCGATCCCGGATTCCCCATCACCCTACTCTCCCGCGTGAATCGTTCGCACAGTCGAAGTAGTGCAAAAGCCGTTAAACCACCCTGGCAAGCAGGATGGCGTTTGCGTCACTAGTCTTCTAACCCGAGGTATTCTGCCGGCACGTCCCGCACGACTTCTTCTGTGCTGGTAATTCCTTGGGCGACTTTAACCAAGGCACCGCGACGGAACTCGAGCATGCCGTTGCGGATGGCTGCTTCCTGGATTTCTTCGGCGGGCCTGGCGTTCATGATCAATCGGCGAATCTCATTTTTGAGCGTCATCAGTTCGAAAATGCCCGTGCGCCCAGAGTAGCCGATTTCGAAACATGCCTCACAACCGCCAGGGCCGTAAATGACTTGGCCTTGTGCTGGCTCGAGAAACATAGAAACCTCGTCGAAGCTATGCGGGGATTCACTAATATCGTACGAGACTCGGCACTTTGTGCATAAGGTACGAACCAACCGTTGCGCGATAACGCCCAATAAGCATCCGGCCAGAAAAAATGGGTGGGCACCCAACGCCAATAGCGTCTGCACGGCTCCCGCTGCGATCGGCGCGTGCAGCGTAGCCAAAACCAAGTGGCCGCTATTAGCGGCGCGGACGGCGGTCATGGCTGTCTCGCTGTCGCGGATCTCCCCGACCATGATCACGTGAGGTGCCTGCCGCAATACGCTGCGAAGAAGCTCCGGAAAGTCGACGCCGATTTTCGGGTTTACCTGCGATTGCCGGACTCCCTCGATATCGTATTCAACCGGGTCTTCTAGCGTATTGATCTTGCGATCGCCGTCATTCAAATGCTGCAAGCAGGCATACAGCGTGGTCGACTTTCCTGTTCCGGTCGGACCGGTGACGAGTACCAGGCCACTCGGATGTGACAGCATGAATTGCAGCTTCCCCAAATCTTCCGGCAACATTCCCAGCTCGTCTAACTGCAGCAGTCCTCGATTGCGGTCCCAGATCCGCAATGTCATGTCTTCGCCATATAGGGTAGGGATGCAATTGATCCGCAAGTCCAGTTTGCGCCCCGCGAAGTCGTGCAGCCAGCGTCCATCAGCCGGTCGGCGACGCTCGGAAATATCCATTTCCGCATTGGCCTTTACGTAGGACGTCAGATGGCGGCCTTGTTCCAGCGAGACAAACGCTAGTTTCTGCACTGAGCCAAGACGGCGAACAGAAATATCGACACATCGTTCGTCGGCTAGAAAAAACAGATCGCTGGCTCGCACATCGGCAGCATGCTTGATGATCTGCGCAAACGCTTGCTCAACATCCATGTTGACGAGATCTGCCGCCCGAAACATCTCGCTGAGCGCCAAGTTCATTTCTTCTCCCCTTGAGCCAATTCGCGCGCGTGATATGCATTGTCCGCCATCGTAAATACCGTTTGCATATTGAGGACACGGATCACGCTTCTGGCCACAGGTGAGAGCGAGTGCAACACCAAACGGCCTCCCGATTCACGGACACGCTTTTGGCTGGTGAGCAGCCAATTAATGCCACTGGAGTCCAGTAGCTCGACACCACTCATATCCAACACGAACATATGACCGAACCCGCGTTGCCCCACGGTCACTTCCAGAGGATCCTGATAGGGAGTCACATTCCGCTGAGTGACTCGACCGGACAATTTGAGTGACAGAACATCGTTCGCCTCGGACTGTATTGAAAGGTTCATGTCCCTACCTTTGATGAGAATCCATCGGTGACGGGTGTAATTTACAGCCCCGATGGCCCGCATTCAAGGAAGCAGGTTTCTGTCTTGGCAAGTTGGGGGGGGGGTGGCGTCCACTTCTAGAAGCATTGTTCTCGATGAACTCGAGCGATATGCATTGTCGGCTCAATACGCAGCGCTTCATCATAATGCTGTATCGCATTGTCGAACTGGCTCAACGCGCGATAAGCATCTCCCAACAAGAAATGTGCGTCCGCCAGTCGGGGATCCAGCTGCGCCGCCGCGAGCAAATCAACGCAGGCCTTATCAAACGCGCCATTTAGCAAATAGGCGAAACCACGGTTGTAATAGCCCCACGGACGTTGGGGACGAAGCCTGATTTCCTCGTCATAATCGCGGATCGCCAAATCGAATTCTCCCAACGCGCTCCACACAAAGCCGCGATTGTGTAGGGCGTTCGCCAGTTGCGGTTGACGCTGAATGACCCGATTAAAATCATCCAGCGCTGCGGAATAGTTGCCCATTGCCGAAGCAGCAAAACCCCGATTCAACATACCCAGGGTGAGCTGGGGATTCAGCGACACCGCCTTGTCGAAATCTTGATGAGCCAATTGAAACTTTTCCGTGGCCATGAATGCCAATCCGCGATTATTGAAGGCCTCGGCAAATTCAGGATTAAGCTGGATAGCCTTTTGAAAGTCGGGCATCGCGCGCGGGTATTTTTGCAGAGCCGCCAGAGCATAACCACGGTTGTTATAAGCAGCCGCAAAATCGGGTTTCAGAGCGATCGCCTGGTCCAATTCGGCGACGGCTTGGCGGTAGTCCCCCTGCCGCGCGAATTTCGCTCCCAGTTGATTATGTTCTTCCGCCGATCGTTGGACAGGTCGAGCCGCTAGGGGCTTGGGCGTTTGAGATCCCGATGGTGCACGCGCGTCGCTGAGGTCCGCAAAAAAATCATCGGCGGCGTTCGCAAACCCACTGTCAGCCGTTAACGGGGCCGAACTACATCGTGGGCACGTCCCCCCTGACAACGATGATCCCTGCTCGAGATCGACACCGCACTTCAGGCATTTCATGTTTGGGAACTCGAAATCGGATCAAGGCGTGCTTTTTCAGCTTCGCGCGGTTCAATTCTTAACCACGGATAACACGGATGGCACGGATAAAGAAGTCATCGGACTACCCGCTTCCATTCCAGTTTTGAATTCTTGAAGTTCAACAGCAGTGCCAGTTTCAGGCCAGTGATATTCAGGTATCCGACCAACTGGGCCATGTGGGTATCATTGAATGCCGTGACCACTTTAGGATCAGCGATGACAAGGTCATCGACAATGAGGTCGGGAATCAGTGTGCCTATCAACTGGTCTTCGTAATAGACGGGAAACTGCCGTTGTTGCTCGACCTTGTGCCCTTTCTTCCGCAATTCGATGATAAGGGCATTCTCGTAGAGTTTCTCATCCAAGCCCGGACGAAGCGCATTCAACACTGTCATCGCCGCCCCGATGAGGTCCTCGCTCAGCTCTTTGTGAATTAGCTCTTTGTCCATGCGTTCCGCTTCTCTTCATCCGTGCCATCGGTGTTATCCGTGGTTAACGCATTTGTTGTCTCACATGGTGCGGTTCATTTTTGACCACAGATAACACGGATAAAGAAGTCATCCGACCAACCGTGTCGGTTGCCAATGTCACGCGTGTTATGAACTGGGGAGGGGCGCCGCCGCAATCAGTTTTTGGAATTCCGGGTTGCCGCGCAACGGGTCAAAGTCGGGGTCGACTTCCAGATTAAACAGGTCGTTGTATCCCCCCTCTCGCACCGTTTTTAATGTTTCCAATGCTTTTCGCGTGTATCGCTCGACAAGCTCGGGTTGGACGGCGACGACTTTTGAACATTGCGCGTAACACCGAGTTACGTCTAACAGTAGTTCGTTGTCGTTCGTTCCCTGCTGCAGTTTCTCGGCTAGTTCGGTGGCAACGACATGTTCGCCACAATGCGCCAGCACGAGCATCAGTTCCATTTGGCGTTTGACATTGGGGGCGTTATTGTCGACCAGACCTTCTCGCAACTCACGGCAAATCTTGAAGTGCTCTGCCGATTTGGTGTTGTCCATTTTTCGAGCGTAAAGCTGGCCCAAGCGGTAATGTGCGATACCCAAGTCACGGCGATAATCGGTATTTTTTTCGTCTGCCGAGGCCAGTTCCTGGACGATGACTGCCGCCCGTTGAAAGAGGGGTTCCGCATCGTCAGTTCGGCCGGACTGGAAAAAGAACTCGCCCAACATACCGACGACTCTTGCCAAGTTGAACTTCGAATTGGGATCCTTCGGAGCCGCCGCATAAAGTTGCTCGCGGATTCCCATCGATTGCCGATAGTATGGTTCCGCTTCCGATGGTTTGCGAAGCCGATGTAGCATCCCGCCCATTCCCAACAGGGCTGAGGCATCGATTTGCGGCAATCCTGCCTTGATGCGTGGCCGATCGGGTGCAACTCGTTTTCGAGCGTCCGGCTCGAGGGGCTCCAATTGTTGATCGTCTTCAATGATTTCCGCGACGGCAGCCAAGATCTGACGGCAGCGGCGAAATTCTTCCAAAGCCTTAGCCGGATCTCCCATCCGCACAAAATGGATGGCCAGCCTGTTGTACGCGTCGAGCATGGCCAACCGGATCGCATAATGTGGGATCGCGCCATATCCCGGTTTCGGATTATCCAGAATCTCGTTATATGCAGCGATCGAACGTTCAATGAAGAGTTGTGAGTTTGCCATGTCGCGTTTGACTTCGCGATACATATCCGCCATTTTAAGCGTGGAGGAGGCCGCGTTGTAGCGTGAAGCTTCGGTGCCTCCCTGAGTTTTTGCCCGTTCGAGAGCCTGCTGATAGACGTAATCGTATTCCGTAAACGCTTTGTCGACCTCGCCCAGTTTGTAGTACAACTCGCCGAGCTTTTGCCGGGCGGCCATAATCGTGGCTTCGCGGCTGGTTTGCTTGTTGTGTTCTGTGACTCGTTCCGCGCCTTGCAAGGCCGTTTCGAGCAGATCCTTCTTAAGCGATTGCGTATTGGGTGTGTCGCCGATCTGATTCATCACCTTGTCGATCAAGGTTTGTATTGTTTCCAGAGCCAGCGATGCCTGATTGATCGCGACCTGCTGTTTATCTTCGGCGATCGCCTTTTGCCGCATGGCGTTTTCGGCTTCTTGATTGGCTTTCTGTTTTTCCTGCAAGATGATTGTGTTTTTGGCTTGTAGCGAAGTGGCGGACCAGGTCGAGATGACGGCTGTTAAAGTTAGAAACAGGAACGTAGTTGCGGCTAAGGCCGCAACCTTCGGATTTCTTTTGCACCAGCGGGCAAGACGCTCGACATTTCCCACTGGCCTAGCAAGAATCGTTTCGCCACGCTGAAATCGCCGCAGGTCCTCGGCGAATTCACGGCAATTCGCATAACGTCGAGCGGGGTCTTTTTGTAAGGCCTTTAGACAAATCGTTTCCAGATCGATGGGCAACTTAGGCTGCAACTGACGAGGCGAAACGGGTTCGTTTTTCAGCACTTGCAAGATGGTCTCGACTGGCTTGGCACCCAAGAAGGGCGGCCGCCCAACCAGCAGTTCGTAAAGAATTGCGCCAAGCGAATATTGATCGGTCGCGGGACCGAGTGCATGGACGTCGCCTCGGGCTTGCTCGGGCGCCATGTAACTAGGCGTACCCATGATCGTACCCGTGCGAGTGCTTCCGCTATCGTCATCCTCCAACTCCTTGGCCAGGCCGAAGTCGGAAATCTTCGGCACGTCGGTGGATGTCATCAGCACGTTGGCTGGTTTTAAATCGCGGTGCAAGATGCCATGATCGTGGGCATATTGCATGGCCAGTGCGAGCGTCTCGACCAGCTTGGCAGCGGCCTCAGGAGATAACGTCTCCTGCCGGATCTTTTGAGCTAAGCCGGTCCCATCCACATACTCGAGCGAGAAATACGGCAGGTTGTCCTGATGACCGATATCGAAAATTTGTACGATATTCGGATGCTGCAAGCGGGCCACAGCTCGCGCTTCAATCAAAAACCGTTGGACTTGAATTTCGCTGGCATGAGCACCCGCCAGGATCATCTTCAGAGCGACTTCACGATTCAACTGAGTGTGGCGTGCCCTGTAGACGACGCCCATGCCGCCCCGCCCAAGCTCATTCAAAATCTCGTAGTCGCCGACAGCCGTGCGCATGATGGCTGCGGCACGTCTTTGAGATGGCTGGATGTCGAGCGAATTATTGGTTCGAGCGTCGACGTCTAACGTGGCATCCGTCCGGGTACCGCCAAACGACGCTGGCGGACGCCCAAAGGTTTTATTCGAATTCACATCGGGTGGGAGCGTTTCCTGAGTCGAATTGGGCACCGTCTTAAAAAGCTTGGCAAGTTCCTCAGGCGTCAACGCCGCCGTCTGTGCATTAGCGTTGTCCTGCGATGGTCCGAGCTCGTCAGGCGACTGCGCCATACCAATCTCCCAAATCATCAACCACGCCGATGCCTGCGACGAGTAAAGCCCCTCTAAGAGGCTACTTCAGGCACCGTGGCTTCGTCAATCGCTTATAAGTGGGAACGCATTGAAAGGTACACCAACCCGATGCGCAAGCGAGGCAATTCTAACGGACCTCGCTTGCGGTTCCGATTGGTGTGCCGCATTCGGTCGAAATAGACGTCAGGAGTTGTTTGTGCGAAGCGCCCTAGGTTTTACGTTAGATTCACTCCCATTCGGAAAAAATCGCTTCCCATGGGTCAGAGTCGTCGCTGCCGAGCGTGTCCCCATGGTCGCTGTGGTTACCGAATCCGCCAATCAATACGTCGTTCCCGCGCCTGCCGATTAGAAGATCTTCCCCCTCACCTGCGATAAGCACATCGTCGGCGGCCCCACCCGCCGGGCTATCCGCAAGCACCGGTAAGCGCTCGCTCCGACTTACAGTCGGTTTCCCCGGTCCAACGCCCGTAGCGTCGAGCAAGTCTCGTTCGGGACTTCGACCAAAAGATCGCACCGTGGTCGACCGATCAGTCGCAGATAGTAGTGGCATTGTGGCGAATCGCAGGTCCTCATCGCGGTAAATGCGTAGATCGGCGAAATCAAGGGACGTCGCTTCCAAATCGGTGCCAGACGCCTGATGGGGTTGGGCCAAGCCGCCGCGGCCATTTAACGGCTGG
>JANNPR010001108.1:0-4308 GCA_031400345.1 Planctomycetota bacterium
CTTCGATATTCACGGGCATTTTGAGTAGTGCAGAAGCTGCTTAGCTACCGAGGCGAGTTCGGTGGCGAAGATCTCACAACTTCGGAGTGCGCCTACTACAACACGAGTGGCCAGGCGGAATCGGATCTAGCTGAGCGATAACGAAGCGCGAGAAAAAAGATCGCCGGTTGCAACAACCCTAAACCCTAAACCCTAAAAACTAAACCCTAAAAACTGACCACTGACCACTGACCACTGACCACTGACCACTGACCACTGACCACTGATCCCATGTCGACCGTCGAAAAGTATCTAAAACCGAGTGTCATCAACCAAATCAAACGATTGGATCTCCGCGCGCAGTTCGTGGCCAAGGGATTCCTGCAAGGGTTGCATAGCAGTCCATTTCACGGGTTTTCGGTTGAGTTCAGCGAGCACCGCAAATACACCGCCGGCGACGACCCTCACGACATCGACTGGCTGGTATTCGCCAAGACCGACAAGTATTACGTCAAAAAGTTTGAAGCCGAAACCAACATCCAAGGCTTCTTAGTGATGGATCTGAGTCGCTCGATGGGCTACACCTATCGACAGGAACTCACTAAATTCGATTATGCGATTTGCTTGGCCGCCGCTTTGTGTTACCTGATGATCTATCAACAGGATCCGGTCGGGCTCATCGCCTTCGATGAAAAGATCCGAGCCAGCCTGCCGCCCAAATCGAAGCGAGCACAATTGGGAAACGTGTTGACCGTGTTGTCGCGTCTGCGTCCTGAAGGCAAGACGGATATTCCCAGAAGCCTTAGCCAATTGGCGGGAATGCTTCGTCGACGCAGTCTGTTGATGATTTTTTCGGATCTCCTGGCAGACTCGGACTCAGTTCTGCAGTCGCTTCGTCGTTTAAAGCACGGCGGTCACGACGTGATACTCTTTCACATTCTCGACGAAGCGGAAGTGAAATTTCCGTTCGACGGGCTAGTCGAGTTGGAAGATCCGGAGACGAACGACACCGTCCAAATTGACGCTACGAACCTGCGTGACGATTACTTAGCAGAGGTTGAGGCGGCCCGTAAAAAGTGGCGGAAGGAATGTTTTCAATCGCACATTGATTACGTACCTCTAGATACCAGTATGCAATTCGACAAGGCTCTAATGGAATACCTGATGAGTCGGCGAGCCCGGTTCTAGGTGGGCAGTTTCACCTGCAGCCGACCCTTTTCTCGGCAAAATCGAAACCACCGACACCTTGCACCGCTCTATCGCGAGTCGCAGCCGTCAGCAGCTTGAATTTAACCGTTGCCTCCACCCGAAGAAGGCTATGAAGCGACGTTATTTCGCTTCTACAGGATTCTCGCGCTCGAAGGAACGAGTAAGATGCGCAAGCCATTTGTTTTCGTCCTCTCTGCCCTATTGGCGATTCAATCCGCAACGACCCTTCGAGCGGAACAGCCATTTAACTACGTTGCCCGGATATTAGGTTTTGGCTGGAGCGACGGCTACCATGCGCGAGAGCGGGAGTGTCGCTCTTGTGATGGCGCATTTCATCTGCCGGCTGCAACCGCCGCACCTTCCAACGTTTTCCCCGTCGACAGCCAACCGGTAAAATCGCAAAACGACGTGGGTGCTCGGATTGGGCCAGTCCGTCAGCGTTCGCCCTTCGGTTTCACAGCGACTCGGACAGTTAGTCAGCCGGCAGCAGCTGCTCCGCAGTTAATAGTGGCTCCGCCACAACCAGCGACTCAGCATCAAACAGTCGTCAATTCTCCAGTTCCGGATCGTATGGCTGCACCAGCATCCATCGACGAGGTTCCTAGTTCAATTCCAAAGAGCGTGCCGAGAATCCGTCGACCTTGGGCGCCGGAACCGAGGCCGTGGCAATAGAGTTGGCGACGCGGTGGTCCAACGAGCCCGAACTGAGGATGTGAAAAGATTAAACCACGAAACACACAAAAAAACCCGAAAAGCGGACGAGTATGCATTTGGCAGTCGACAGTTGTTGAGTGAATATATACGGCGAGCTATGGCAGTGAAACATTAAGATTTGGTAGCACGCAGTCATTTTCTCCACTTCCTACTGACCACTTGTCTATTCTTTCCTTTTCGTTTTTTTTGTGTGTTTCGTGGTTTTACTCCTATGTCTCAAGCTGGCCAATCGGCTTCACCTAGACCTTACCGGCCCGACTTGCGATCGGCGTCAGGGATAAGTTTATCCCAGCGTTCGGCCTTATCGTTGTCGCTTGGCTCTTTCAGCGGCCGAATGATCCGGAACCCCACATTGAGTGCATCGGTGTGATACCAGATGCTTTTGGGGATTTGCGGATCTTGCTTTTGCCACTCGGGCGTTGAGGCGACTCGCCCGGCGCAGCGCAAGTTATCGGCGTCGTCGTCCCATGATCCACCCCTCACAATTTGAGGAAACAGTGTGGTCGGAACGGCAAGCGGACTCTCGGCAATCTTTCCCTGAAACTGTTTGTAGAAATCCGGAACGTACTGATCCATAACCCACTCGGCGACATTTCCGTGCATGTCGTGCAAGCCCCAGGGATTGGGTTTCTTTAGACCAACTTTGTGATATTTCTCGGTGCTGTTGTCGAAATACCAAGCGTGTTCCGCCAGCTGAGTCGGGTCATCGCCGAAATGATAAGCCGTTCGTGTGCCGGCTCGGCATGCGTATTCCCATTCAGCCTCAGTGGGTAGCCGATAATAACGTCCCGTTTTCGCTGAAAGCCACTGGCAGAAAGTGCGTGCAGCAAAGTGTGTCATGCAGATTGCCGGAAATCCCTTTTTACCCATGCCAAAAGTCATGTCGGTATACGGCTGAGTCGGCTGGGAGATTTGATAATCCAGCGCGACATCGTCTCGTTCGTTTGGTTTTATTTTTGCGAGATTTCTGCGTTGGATATCCAAATCGAACATCCAAACTTCGTAGACGTCCCACGTGATTTCAAATTGGCTCATCCAAAACGGTTCAATTTTGACCTCATGCACAGGTCCTTCATCATCACGCCGACCTGCTTCGATGGCTGGACTACCCATGGCAAAAAGCCCGCCGGGGATCGGCAGTAGTTCGATTTTGGAATCCGTATGCTCGATCAGTTCCGTATAGGGATTCATTCTTTCCGGAGAATCTGCTTCTGATTCGGCGATAGGAAGCTTAGGACGAGTGGCAGCATCTGCGGCGAACGTTGGTGCCGAGCCAGACAGACCGCATATCAACACAACGCCTGCGGCACAGAGAAAATTTCGAGACAACAGTTTATGATTCATAGTCAGCTTTAACCTTGTGCAAATATGGCAACGCCACGGGAGATATTGGCATGACCACTGGATCGGTTTGCCTTGTTCTATTCGGGCTGGCCGCGGCATCCGCTCGCGAACCGGCACTCCAACGGTTTGAACAGTCCGAAGTTCACATGGGAACGTCGTTCGGAATCGTATTGTACGCTGTCGACGAAATGGTCGCAAACCATGGATTCCGCCGGGCATTTGAGCGGATAGCCGCAATCGACGCCATCATGAGCGACTACAAGTCGGACAGCGAATTAACGCGGCTCAGCGAGTCATCGCCGCATCCGGCTCCCGTTCCAATTAGTGACGACTTGTGGAGAGTACTAATTCAGGCTCAAACGGTTAGCCAGCAGAGCAGCGGCGCGTTTGATGTCACGGTCGGTCCTTTAACTAAGTTGTGGCGGCGATCGCGGCGACAGCAACAACTCCCGCCTGACAAGCAACTACAAGAAGCGTGTGCGGCTGTGGGATTTGAACAGCTGCGCGTCGACCCGAACCGTCCACGGGCACAGCTGATGAAAGGCAATATGCGCTTGGACCTAGGCGGGATTGCCCAAGGATTTGCCGCCACCGAGGCGCTCGCTGTATTGCGGGTTGCAGGAATTTCTTCGGCCCTGGTGAACGCCAGTGGCGATATCGCGGTGGGTAATGCGCCCCCCGGCGAAACCGGTTGGCTCATCGGACTTTCATCGCTGGATCCTACGTCACCGCCGAGTCATTTCGTAAAGATCGCTAACGGAGCAGTGTCGACATCGGGAGATGCGTTCCAGTTCGTAGAAATCAATGGCGTGCGTTACTCGCACATCGTCGACCCGCACACGGGACTGGGTTTGACGGCGCGCTGTAGCGTAACCATCATCGCGCCAGACTGCACGCTCGCGGACGCAATTGCCACAGCCGTGTGCGTATTGGGTCCTACCAAAGGATTGGCACTTGTGGAAAAGACTCAGGGTGCGGCGGCGTTCGTCGTGCGGGAGGCCGACGGAAAGGTGGTAACTCTCAAGTCTCAACATTTCGAACAGTACTTGGTCCCCAACAATC